>JBDUAP010000372.1:0-2957 GCA_040004585.1 Sporichthyaceae bacterium | reverse complement strand
GGCCAGGCCGTTGGTGACCAGGCCCCAGCCAAGGACGGTGCCGACCACCACAAGGAGCACGGCCGGCCAGTTCACCGCGCCGTAGCGACCGCGCGGATCGTAGAGCTCGGCGTCGGCGTAAGGCTGGTGCCGGAGCAGCAGGTCCGCCACGAACACGCCGGCCCAGGCGGCGATCGGGACGCCCACGGTGATCAGGAACCCTTGGAAAGGCACGAGGAAATTGTCGGCGAAGAACACCACGTAGACCGCGCCGAGCACCATGATCACGCCGTCGATCGCCGCGGCCACCGGCCGGCGCACCTTGACCCCCAAAGTGAGCAGCGCAAGCCCGGACGAGTAGATGTCGAGCACAGCGCCGCCCACCAGGCCGAGCACCGCCACCACGATGAACGACAGGAGGTACCACGTGGGTAGCAGCGTCGTCAGCGCACCGATCGGGTCGCTGGCGATGGCGCCGGACAGGTCCTTGCTGGACAAGGCAAGCAGGACGCCGAACACGGTCAGGACCACCGGCGCGACCGCGCCGCCGAACGTCGTCCAACCGAAGACACCGCGGCCGGACACTGACCGCGGCAGGTAGCGCGAGTAGTCGGCCGCGGTGTTGGCCCAGCCGACCCCGAACCCAGTCGCGACCAGCGCCAGCGCGCCGATGAACGCCTGAGTCGAACCCGAGGGCGCTTTGGTGACAGCGTCCCACGTGACCTCGTCGAGGGTGAGGGCGACGAAGCCGACGGTGAGCACGATGGTGGCCAACGTGATCCATGCTTGCAGCCGCATGATGACGTCGAAGCCGAGGACGCCGGCTGTGACGACCAAGACCGCGGTGATCACGAAACCGAGCACCTTGGTGGCGTCGCCGCCACCCCAGCCGAGCTCGCGAAAGACGGTTGCGGTGCCGAGGGACGCCAGCGACACGAGCACGGTCTCCCAGCCGACCAGCAGCACCCAGGAGAGGAAGGTCGGCAGCCCGTTGCCCTGCACGCCGAACGCCGCCCGGCTGAGCACCATCGTCGGTGCCGAGCCGCGCTTGCCGGCGAGTGCGACTACTCCGCAGAGCGCGAAGGACAGCACGACCCCGACGACGGCAGCGATGGTGGCCTGCCAGAACGAGACGCCGAAGCCGACGATGAATGAGCCGTAGCTGACCGCGAGCACGGACACGTTGGCGGCGAACCAGGGCCAGAACAGGCTGCGGGGCGCACCCTTGCGCTCGTTCTCAGCGATGACGTTGATGCCGTTCAGCTCGACGCCGTACCTGCCTGGATCGGCCGTCGTAGCTGTCCCGTGGGTCGTGGTCGTCATCAGATCCCCTTCTCGATGGCCGTCGTACGACGTTTGCTTTCTGCTCGTAACACGCTGGCGATCACCGGGCCGAGCCGCCGGGCCGTGGCCTCGCCTATGGCAACGACCGCGTCCGGGTCGAGTGCCTCGCCGCTGCCCTCCACCATGGTCGCCGCCGATATCCCGAGAAGTTCCAGTCCGACTTCGCGCGCGGCGATCGCCTCGAGCACCGTCGACATCCCCACCAGGTCCGCTCCCATCACCCGGAGCATCCGCGTCTCCGCGGCCGTCTGCACCGATGGCCCGCTCATCATGGCGTAGGTGCCTTCGGGCAGCGATGGGTCCTCGGCGTGCGCCAACGCGCGCAGCCGGGGACTCCAGCAGTCGGTGAGGTCGACGAAGCGCGGCCCCACCAGCGGCGAGACCCCGGTGCGGTTGAGGTGGTCGGCGATCAGGACACCGGTGCCCGGGGCCCAGTCAGGGCGGAGGCTCCCACTGGCGTTGGTCAAGATCGCGACTCGACAACCGGCGGCAGCAGACGTGCGTACGGCGTGTGCCACCGGGCCCGGCCCATGTCCTTCGAACAGGTGGGTCCTGCCGAGGAAGGCGAGCACCGCGAGGCCGTCGAGGTCGTAGGAGCGCAGCAGCCCGGCGTGGCCGGGAGCGCCCGGTGCCAGGAAGCCGGGCAAATCGGCGGTGCGGACCTCGGCGACCAGCTGGCCGAGGTGCTCCGCCGCGACCGACCAGCCGCTCCCGAGCACGACTGCCGCGGTGTGACGGGGCACACCTGAGTGCTCTGCCACCGCGGCAGCGGCCGCGGCGGCCAACGCGCTCCAGTCCGGCACGGCCGGAACGCTAGCTGATCTTGGTCAGGCGGAACAGGAGCGGGCACGGAAGCGTTGAAAGGAACGATTCCCGAGACTCTGACTCCCGAGAGCGGGGCCACGCCATGCCCAAGACCACCACCTCCGCCACCCGTGATAGCACCATCGACGCCCCCACAGAGAACGTGACAGAAGACCCGACTGAAAGCCTGACGGACGCCACCCTCGACACCCTCGACACCGGCCCCGACCTCGACGAGGTCGGCCCGACGACCGACCTCATGCGGGTCTACCTCAGCGAGATCGGGCGCACCCCGCTGCTCACCGCCGAGCAGGAGGTCGAGCTCGCGAAGGCCATCGAGGCCGGCGTCGACGCCGAGGAGCTGCTGCGCCGCCACGAGGCCCGCGAGCAGAAGCAGCCCGCCGCCCGGCGCCGCGACCTCGCGGTGATCGCCGAGGAAGGCCGGCAGGCCAAGCAGCACATGATGCGTGCCAACCTGCGGCTCGTCGTGTCCGTCGCCAAGAAGTTCGGCAACCGAGGCGTTCCACTGCTCGATGTCGTCCAGGAGGGCAACGTCGGTCTGATCCGTGCCGTCGAGAAGTTCGACTACGCGAAGGGCTTCAAGTTCTCCACCTACGCCACCTGGTGGATTCGCCAGGCGATCAGCCGTGGGTTGCCCGAGCAGGCGCGGACCATCCGGTTGCCGGTACACGTCAACGAAGACGTCGCCAAGGTCGCGCGGGCTCGCCGCGAGCTCGCCCAACGGCTGGTGAACGCGCCGACCGACGAGGAGATTGCCGAGATCAGCGGGCACACCCCCGAGCGGGTGGCCGAGCTACGCAGCTTCGGCC
>JBDUAP010000062.1:0-9948 GCA_040004585.1 Sporichthyaceae bacterium | reverse complement strand
GTCACGGCGACGGCGTTGGAGGGCGCGTCGGCGAGGACCGGCACCGTCGTCTCCAGCTCGCGGAAGCCGTAGGCCGCGGCGGTCGCGGCGTCGGCCGCCAGCAGCAGCGGGTCGTCGAGCAGGTTGGTCACGTGGGCCTGGTTGCTCGGAGTGCGCCGGGCTCGCAGCTTGGTCATCGCCATGGTGAGCTCGGCCGGGCGCAGCATCGCGACGACCTGCGCGAGCTTGGCGGGTGTCGTGCCCGCGACGAGCCGGACGATCTCCTCGCGGGGGACGCGGGGGTCGACGAACCTCATGGCCAGCTCGCGGTCGTCCAACGCCATCACCTCGTCGGCGACGGACAGGTCGATCCCGTGCGTCGCGATGAACGAGTCCAGGGCGTCGAAGTCGCCGGCGCTCCGACCGTCCATCTCGACGACGACGCCATCAGCCACGACCAGCGAAGGTTCGGGGTCGTGCGGACTGTGCAGCGCGATCAGTCCGAGGTCGATGTCCTCGTGGGCGAAGCCGTCGAGGTTGACCCGCTGCTGGTCCATCATCCTGATGCGGCCGACCCGATGATCACTCACAGGCGCACCCTAGCCAGCCGATGGTGCTCCCGCACCGGACTCCCAAACGCTCAACGCGGCGCGGGCACAGGCCACGTCCTGCTCCGTCGTGCCGCCGCTGACCCCTATGCCGGCTGCGACACGGTCACCCGCCCAGCACGGCAGACCCCCGCCGAACACGACGTAACGTCCGCCGCCGTTGGCTTCCAGTCCTGCCAGCGCTCCGCCGGGAGCAGCAAGGGCGGTCAGCTCCGCCGTGTCGATGCGGTGCGCCACGGCCGTGAACGCCTTGTCGACCGCGAGGGTGGGACCGGCGATCTCGGCTGCGTCCATCCGCTGGAAGTGCACCAGGTGTCCGCCCGCGTCGACGACGGCTGCGGAGACGACCGCACCGAGCTCGGTCGCTCGGGAGACCGCCGCGTCGGTCATCTGCGCGGCGAGCGCCAACGTGATCACGGGAGACACTCTGGCACGCGTCAGCGGTGCAGGAGGGGCAGTACGTCGTCGACGGGAAGGCCCCAGAGGCGATGGCCGTCCCGACCGTCGGTGGTGTCGGCGACGAACAGCGCGTTCAGCGCGGCCTCCTCTGCTGCCTCGGCGACGGCGTCGAAGATGTCGTCCAGCGGTGACCCCCGGGTCCAGAGCTGGCCCTCGACCAGCGCTTGCACGGGCATCGTGGCGCCGGGCACCTCTCGCGGGACCCGGTGCGCGGTCGAGAAGGCCAGGAAGATCTCGCCGGAGCCGTCGTTGCCGACGCTCCCGACGCGGCCGAGACCGACGTCGACCCGTCGGGCAAGGCGCCGGAGCTGATGCGGCAACAGCGGCAGGTCGGTCGCGACCACCGCGATGCACGACCCCTCGCGGTGGCGCACCGGCATCCGGTCGGTGAGCGCCTGCCCGACCTGGACGCCGGCGATGCGCAGCTGGCGACGGGTCCCGAAGTTGCCGTTGAGCAGGACCCCCACGGTGTACGTCGTCCCGACGATGGAGACTTGCCGGCTCGCTGTGCCGATGCCCCCCTTGTAGTCGAACAGCTGCATGCCCGTGCCTGCGCCGACGCAGCCCTCGGATACGGGACCGACGGCGGCCGACGTCAGGGCTGCGATGACGTGGTCATCGGTCAACGCCAGGTGCCGGTTGTCGTTGAGGAAGCCGTCGTCGCACTCCCCGACCACCGGGATGACCACGTCCTCCCGCCCGGCCTCCGGGTCCTCGTCGTGCACGTGCCGGACGACAGCGGAGTAGGCGGTGCCGAGGTTGGCCGTGTCGCAGAGAACCACGGGGGATCCCAGCAGCCCCCACTCGTCGATCACCAGGTCGCCGGTGAGGACGCCGTACCCGTTGAAGGTGCTCGTCGCGGCGTAGACGCGGTCGGCGTACGGGTTGCCCTCGTGCGGCCACAGCGCGGTGACCCCGGTGCGGCTGACCGACTCGTCTCCACCTCCGGACCACACCGTGGCGTGCCCCACCCTGATCCCCGGGACGTCGGTGACCGTGTTCAGCGGACCTGTCGGGAAGCGTCCGACCACGATTCCGTGCTCACGGACCCGCGGGCGCGGTGGGGGAGGCGACGACGTCATGCGGTGAGGCTAGAGCGCCGCCCGGGCTCTGGGGCCGGCGGTCATGCGTTCCATCCTGACCTCTCGCCCCATGGTTGCTGCCCCCGCGCGGCGGGAGAGAATGGCGGCATGAATGGGGACGATGACACAAAGGGCGTGTTCGCCGGCACGCTGCTGCCCCCCTTGCTCGCGGTGTGCGCGGTGACTGCGATCCTGATCGCGCTGTTCGTCTGGCTGGGCCCGGACGACTCGGATACTAAGGTGCTGAGCGCCCGGGAGTCCACGCCCACCTCGCGTGCCGCCAGCCCGACCGCGACGCCACCGGCCAGCAGCCCCGCGGCCGCCAGCCCGTCGGCGTCGAGCCCCGCAGCAACCACGACGCAGCCGCAGTCCGAGCCGCCGGCACGGAGTGGCCCCGAGGTCGTCGTGCTGAATCAGTCTGGAGGGAGCGGCCTTGCCCAGCGCGTCGCGGAGCGCATTCGGAAGGCGGGATGGAAGGTCAAGCAGATCAGCAACTTCCACGGCAGCGTGAGCACGACGACCGTCTATTACCCGGACGGCCTGCGCAGCCAGGCCCGCGCGCTCGCCAAGGACCTGCCCGGCGACCCCCGGGTGAAGGAGCGCTTCAGCAACCTCTCCGACACCCGGCTGACCGTCGTGTTGACCGACGACTATGGCCACTGACCCACACCACTCGCCGCGATCATGCACTCGTGGTTCCCGCTCCCCATTCGCCGCGATCATGCAGTCGTGGTCGCGACACCGATAGGGCGGCAACGGCAACGGGGGTGGAACCAACGTTGCATGATCGTGGCGGCGAGGAGGGCTGAACCACCGTTCCATGATCGTGGCGGGGGTTGGCGGGAGGGCGCGGCTCACAGGTCGTTGAAGGGTGCGGCGTAGCGGAACCGGCCGCGGATCGCCGGGTCGTACGTGACCATCGGGCGGGCCTGAAAGTGCGCGCCCCACTCGGCGTCCGGGGACACGATGCCTAGCTCGGTGGCCGGGCGGAACCCGAACCTCGGGTAGTAGTCGGTGTGTCCGAGCAGCACCACCAGCGGTTCCCCGAGGGCGTCGGCTTCGCCGAGTACGGCGTGCATGAGCGCCGAGCCGACGCCAGCACGCTGCAACTCGGGCAACACCGCAAGGGGACCGAGACCCAGCACGAGGTGGCCATCCGCCCAGGCGCGGCTGCACACGACGTACCCGACGATCTTCCCGTCCACCTCCGCGACCAACGAGAGCGCCGGGATCCACTCCTCCGTCGCCCGCAGTGCGTCGACGAGCGCGACCTCGACCGGGATGGACCCGGGTAGCGGCTGGCGGGTGAATGCGGCCTCCACGACCTGGCGCACGGCGTCGACGTCGGCGGGCAGCTCGCGGCGGATCAGCAGCGACAGCATCGTCCGACTATGCCTGGTCGCCGGGAACCGTTCCTCCGACTTTCGCGCGGCCGACCATCGTGACCACACCGATCACAGCTGCGACTAGGGCTGCGCCGGCGACGGCGTCGAGCCAGTAGTGGTTGGCCGTCGCGACGACGACCAGCGTGGTGATGACGGGGTAGGCAAGCCCGGCCACCCGGACCCAGGTACGCCGGGCGTGGGTGGCGGCGTACCAGCCGACCCAGACGGCCCAGCCGACGTGCAGCGAAGGCATGGCGGCGAACTCGTTGGTGAGACCGCCGAGGCCCTTCGGCGCGCTGGCGTCGGTCGACCACCATCCCCAGTTCGAGAAGGCGGCGAGCGTGTCGACGAAGCCGTGGTCGGCGAGCATCCGCGGAGGCGCGGTCGGGAATAGCCAGAAGCCCACCAGCCCCAGCAGGGACGCGACGACCAGAGCGATTCGCGCCGAGCCGTACGACCCCGGGTGGCGTCGGCGTAGCCACACCAGGACGACCGGGGTGACCGTGTAGTGCAGGAGTGAGTACCAGTAGGCCGCAGCCACGGCCAAGACCGGGACGCTCTGCAGGGCCTCGTTGAGGCGGACCTCCGAGAGCCAGGACAGCCGGCCCTCGAAGGTCACCAGCTCCACTCCCCGGTCCATCGCGGCGTCCACGTCGGCGCCGACGATCAGCCGGCCGAGCGAGTAGAGCACGTAGACGCCGACGAGGAGGCCGAGCTCCCGCGCCCACCAAGGCAGTCGCCGGGATCGAGTGGTGGCGACATGCGTCGGTCCAGACCGCGTTGGAGATGCGGCCTGGACCGTCGTCGTCGCCATCGTGCTCAGACGGCTGGTGCGGACGTGGTGGGCGTGTAAGGCGCCTGGCCCTCGATCTCGCGGGGCATCAGGATCCACAGGATCGGGTAGAGCAGCACCGGGCAGCCCGGCAGAACAAGCAGCAGAAGGACGAACAGCAGGCGGGTCGGCCACGGGTTGAGGCCGATGCGTCGGCCGATGCCGGCGAGCACGCCGCCCAGGACGCGGCCGTGCCGGGCGCGTACGAGGCCCTGCCGGCGGAAGATGTCGCGGATGTCATTCATGGTGGAGCTGAGTTCCTCTCGTTGTTTCTCTGTCTTGGACTCGTCCAGCGTGCTGGATTCATCGCTGCCGCACATCGGGGAACGACCCTGGTCCGACCCGGACCCCGCAACCCTGGCCGTCTCGGGGTGCAACCATCGGCCGGTGCGCAGTATGCCGCGGACCGGCCCGAGTCGTGAGGAGCTGCTGGCCTGCGCCGGCCGCAGCATCGACCCGGTGATCGCCCCCGGGCTGAAGGTCCTGTTCGTGGGCATCAACCCCGGGCTCTACACGGCATGGACCGGTCACCACTTCGCGCGGCCGGGAAACCGGTTCTGGCCCGCCCTGCACCGGTCGGGGTTCACCCCACGTCGGCTGGCTCCGGCTGAGCAGCAGGAGCTGCTGGCTCTGGGGCTGGGGGTCACGAACGTCGTGGAGCGGGCAACGGCCACCGCCGCCGAGCTCTCACCAGCGGAGCTCCGCGTGGGTGGGCAGCACCTGGAAGAGACGGCCGAGCGGTTCGCCCCGGTGTACATCGCCGTGCTGGGTGTCACGGCCTATCGCGCCGCGTTCCGCGAACCCAGGGCGGCGCTGGGGGAGCAGTCGCGGGTGCTCGGCCCGTCTCGGCTCTGGGTGCTGCCGAACCCGAGCGGCTTGAACGCGCACTTCACCCCGACCGCGCTGGCGGCGCTGTTCGCCGAGCTGCGTGAGACGGTCGACGCCTACGTGGAGGTGGGATGACGGACAAGTCGCAGCACGCCGATGAGGAACCCGTCACCCCGTCGGGGCAGCAGGGACAACAGCTGCTGGTGGCGGTGCACAACCACCTTCGCGATGAGCTCGAGCAGCTCCGGCAGCTGATCCGCGACGTGCGCCGGGGCGCCACTGGGCCTGCCGAGACGCGGTCCTACCTCAACCGGATGGCGATGCGGCAAAACTACTGGACGCTCGGTGCCTTCTGCGCCAATTACTGCCGGGTGCTGAGCACCCACCACGCGATCGAGGACGAGCGGATGTTCCCCGACCTCCGTCGCGGTGACGAGTCACTCACCCCTGTGCTGGACCGGCTCGCCGCCGAGCACGAATTGATTGCCGGCGTTCTCGACGAGGTCGACCGGGCCCTGGTCGCGATGGTGGGCGACGAGAGCCGGCTCGACGAGACGGAGCAGGCCGTCGACCGGCTCGCCGACGTTCTCCTGGCGCATCTCCAGGACGAGGAAGACGCGCTGCTCGGACCGATCGGCCGGCTCGGCCTCAACATCTGACTTCCCTGCGCTTGGATCCTCGACGACGACACATGCGGGCATACTGACGACGTGGTGCAGTACCGACGAAGCCTGTTCCTGCTTGCTGTCTGTTGCCTGCTGGTCTCCTGCTCGGGCGACGAGACGCCGTCGCAGTCTCGTAGCCCCCGTACGACGTCGAACCCGGCGGCGACAATGGGCACACCGGAGTCGACCACGAACACGTCCTCAGGGTGGCGGCTCGAGGTGTCCGCCCCACGTGGGGACAGCCAGGTCACGCAGCCGTTCACGGTCTGCTACAGCGTGACCGGCCCGTCGCGGTCGTCCGACGTGGTGCTGGTGGTGACGTTGGAAGACCCGCCGGGCGGGGGGCCGGACGCGCGCCCACGGCGGTTCCCGGCACAGGTCGGCAAAGGCAGCATCATCGTCCCAGTCGACAACCTGAGCACCGGCAAGCACGACGTTCGGATCACGATGATGGTCGATGGCAAGCGACAGGGCGACGTCGTACTGGACAACCTGCGCATTGCGGGCGACCGAACCCCGGCTGAGCCCCTCTCATGTGGGTGAAAGTGACTATGGGCGACCGCTCGATCACGGACTAACTTTACGAGCGCCCGCCGTTCCTGAAGCGGCACGTCGCGACGCTCGCGCGGGCCTCTTGGGGGTTCACATGGCTCTGCGTCCTGCCGTCCCCGGCCGTCGTTTCGCCCTCCTGGTCGCCACAGCGCTGATCGCACCGGGGATCGCCATCGTGGTGACGGCGAGCCCCGCGGCGGCCGTACCGGTCGTGGGCAACCCGGTCAACGTGACCGTGCGGGCGGGCAACGAGGACGAGTCGGCCGTCACGGTCAACCCCAACAACAACCAGCAGCTTGCCGTGCTGACCAATGGCATCGCCGGCGACGCGGGACTGCCGCTGGCGGTTTCCACCGACGGCGGCGCGAACTGGACCCGCTCGGTCATCGCAACCGGGCCCGCGCCGGCCGGTGATGGATTCGCGCTCGCGTGCTGCGACCCCACCCTGGCCTGGGACAACTTCGGCAACCTCTTCCTCGGCTATCTGCAGCGCACGCCGCGCACCATCGAGCTGCTCGTCAGCACCGACACCGGCGTCACCTGGACCAACATCGGCCCGGTGGACTCCGGCGCTGACGGCAGTCTGGACCAGCCCACCGTCGTGGCCGGTGAGGGCGCCGTGTGGATGACCTGGCGGGACGACAACCTCGGCGGCCTGACCATGCGAGGCCGCAGCGTGACTGGCGCCGGGACGTTCGGCGCGTGGCTCGCCGAGCAGGACGTGCCCGGATCCGCCGGAGGCAACTTCGGCGACATCGCGATCGGGCCCAACGGCGAAGTCATGGTCACCTATCAGACGCCTTCCGGGAACCAGGGTCCCTCCAACATCCTGGTCAACCTCGACGCCGACGGCCTGGGTGCGGGCGGTCTAGCGGCGGCCGTCACGGCGACGGCCACCAACGTCGGTGGCTTCGACTTCCTGCCTGCACAGGCCACTCGCTCGGTCGACGCTGAGCCGGGGCTCGCGTGGGACCGCAGCGGGGGAGCGAACGACGGCCGGGTCTATCTCGTCTACACCGACGAGGCACCCGACGAGAGCAACGACTTCGACATCTGGGTGCGCTCGTCGAACGACAACGGCGCCAACTGGGGCGCTCCTGTCCAGGTGAACGACGACGGCACCACGCGCTCCAACATGCTGCCGAAGATCGCACTCGACCAGACCAACGGTGACCTGGGCGTGACGTTCTACACCGCGCGCAACGATGACGGCACCGGCCCCAATGCGAACGACCTCAACGGTGTCGCCAACGACGACGTACAGCTCGATGGCTCGTTCTCCTTCAACGCGGGTGCGGCGTGGTCGGCCAACCTGCAGATCAGCGACGGGACCACCGACGGAGATGTTGGCGGCGGCCAGCAGCTGGGTGACTTCACCGGCTCGGCCTTCTCGGACGGAGTCCTCTACCCCAGCTGGGCCGACTCCTCCAACAGCACCGGCGACAACCCGAGCGGCACTTCTGCGTTGGACGTCTACACCGCGGCAGTTTTCGCCGACAACGACCCGCCCAGTGTCTCGGTGGCACCGGTCAGCGCCAACGAGGGCGCGACGTTCACGGTCACCGGTACAGCGAGTGACCCCGACGGGGACGCGCTCACGTTCGGCTGGACGATCGTGCCCCTGAGCGGCACGGACGCAGGTGCGGCGTGCACGATCCTGTCCGGTGCTACGTCACTGACGCCCTCCGTGCGGTGCTCCGATGACGGCACCTACACAGCCACCTTGACGGCGACCGGAAGTCCGGGTGGTCCCGTGAGCGCGTCGGGGACCCTCACCATCGCCAACGTCAACCCCGACGTGACGGGGGCATCGACTACCCCGTCGACCATCAATGAAGGCGACAGCACCAGTTTCGCGGCCCAGTTCAGCGATCCCGGCTTCAACGACACCTACACCGGATCGATCGACTGGGGCATCGGCGGTGCACCCGACGTGGTGACGCCAGCCATCACGTCCAGTGGGCCACCGGCCGACCAGGGAACGATCGGTGGCTCGCACACCTACGGTGACGACGGCTCGTTCACCGTCACCGGCCAGGTGGTCGATGACGACCTCGGCAGCGATCAGGCCACGGCGACAGTCACGGTCCGCAATATCTCCCCGACAGCCGTGATCGACGAGACCGGCGCGACCCTGATCAACGGCGTGCCCACCTTCATCAGCTCCGCGGGCCAGCCGATCAACTTCTCGGGCAACACCAAGGACCCCGGAAGCGACGACCTCACCGCGACCTGGAACTGGGGCGACGGTCCTCCCGCAACCGACGAGTCCACGACGTACCTCGTGAACCCGCCGGCGACTGACCCCGACCCGAGTCCCACCGTCCAGCCGCGCGACGTGACGGACGCCAAGACGCACACGTTCGGTGACGCCTGCTTTTACCAGGTGGTGTTCGGATCGGCAGATGACGACGGTGGCAGCGCGACGGACTCGGCGGCTGTCGTTGTGGTGGGCAACTTCGTCGACACCCGGTCGCACGGGTACTTCAAGAACGAGATCGCCAAGCAGCGGCGCTCGGCGGCTGAGATCCAGTGCCTGCTCGACATCGTCGGGCACATGAGCTCGGTCTTCAACGAGCTGCGCGACGCGTCAACGCCCGCTGCCGCCACCGCCGTGCTGACAACCAGCGGAACATCGTCGATGCGCGCCATCATGGACGTCCAACTGCTCGCTGCCTGGCTCAACTTCGCCGACGGCAGGGTGGCATTGGCCGACTTGGTCGACACCAACTTCAACCACGTGGTGGACACGCCGTTCGGCGTGGCGATCGCGACGGCCGAGGCGGTGCGTGCCAACCCGGCGTCGACCCGGGCGCAGCTGGAGCGGCAGAAGGACATCCTGGAGGGCATCAACGTCAGCGGGATGTAGCGGGTTCTAGCCTTGAGCCATGACCGAGGAGCTGGACCCGGGGACGCTCGGCTTCGCGCACGGGATATTCGAGCTCGCGCGCGAAGGCGAGACCGAGCAGCTCTCGGCGTACGTCGACAACGGGCTGCCGGTCAACCTGACCAACGACAAGGGTGACACGCTGCTGATCCTCGCCGCCTACTACAACCACCCCGAGACGGTGGCTGCCCTTCTCGAGCGTGGCGCGGACACGGGCCGGTTGAACGATCGCGGGCAGAGTGCTCTTGCTGCAGCCGTGTTTCGGCGCTCCGAGCGAGGGGTGCTGGCACTGCTGGCAGCTGGCGCCGACCCGTCTGCGGGCAACCCGTCGGCCCAGGACATGGCGAGGTTCTTCGAGCTGCCCGAGATGGAGCGGCTGTTGTCCAAGGGCGACGGCTAGCTCCTGTCCACAGCTCCCGGCCGGCTGATGTTGTCCACTGCCGCGCCTCGGCTGCCGTCGCCGACCGACGCCGAACGGCACCGTCGACGCATGGACGCGTCCGCCAGAACCATTGTCAAGATCAGCAGCCCCGCCGACATCCTCGGGGTTGTGCCGCACCGCGTGGGGTTCCACCCGGCCGAGAGCATCGTCGTGGTCTGCCTGCACGGACCGCGTCGTCGCGACGGGCTGCTCATGCGCCTCGACCTCGCGCCGACCAAGCACGACGACG
>JBDUAP010000061.1:0-9982 GCA_040004585.1 Sporichthyaceae bacterium | reverse complement strand
TGATCGAGAAGCCGCTCGCGGACACCTCCGAGCGGGCCGGGGAGCTGGTGACCGCATTCACCACGGCTGGCCTGGTCTGCGCGGTCGGCCACATCGAGCGCTACAACCCAGCTCTGCAGGCGCTCCAGCGGCGGTTGCAGGCCGGCGAGCTCGGCGCGCTCCATCAGGTCGCCACCCGTCGCCAGGGTCCGTTCCCGGGCCGCATCGCCGACGTCGGTGTGGTCATGGACCTCACGACCCACGACATCGACCTGACCGCGTGGGTCACCGGACAGCACTACGACAGCGTCTCGGCTCGCACGGCGCACAAGAGCGGTCGGGAGCACGAGGATCTCGTCGCCGTCGTCGCACAGCTCAACGACGGCACCGTGACCAGCCACCTCGTCAACTGGCTCTCCCCGCTGAAAGAGCGGGTGACGACCGTCACGGGCGAACGGGGCTGCTTCGTCGCCGACACGCTCAACGCCGACCTCACCTTTTTCGCGAATGCCTCCGTCGCGATGGAGTGGGACGCCATGTCGATCTTCCGAGGAGTTGCGGAGGGCGACATGACACGCTTCGCCATCGCCAAACCGGAGCCGCTGCGCACGGAGCTGGCGACCTTCCGCGATGCCGTGCTCGGCCGTCCGGCCAGCATCGTCACGGTCGAGCAGGGGCTGCGCACGGTTCAGGTAGCTGAGGCCGTGCTCCGCTCAGCGGAGACCGGACAGACCGTGAGCGTCGCCCCGGCGGCCGCCGCACTGCGTGGCTGACGCCCAGACCGTCGCGTAACATCGACTACCGGCGGAGCCGACCGCCCAGATCGACGCGTTGCCCGCCAGCCACGGATCATGGCACCCGAGACCAGGAGTCCCTGCATGCACCGGCCTGACGTGACGGTCGTGGTCATGGTCCAGGACGATCGCGACCTCTTGCCCGCCGCCGTGCGCTCGGTGACGCGTCAGACGCTCCGCAACATCGAGATCCTGATCGTGAACCACGGCTCGACCGACGGCACGGACAAGGTCGCTGACCGGCTCGCAGCGAGGGACGACCGGATCCGGGTTATCCACCTCCCGGACCGCGAGGGCGGACCCGGGCGCACCTGCAACACGGGATTCGCTGCGGCTACCGCGCCGTACGTCACCTTGTGCGCCAGTGACGACGAGCTGCCGCCCGACGCATGCCGTCGCCTGCTGGCCACCGCCGAGCTGCATCAGGCCGACCTGGTGCTCGGACGCACCATGCGCATCCAACCTGAACGCGGCAACCAGCAGCGGCCGTGGCTCCACTCGAGCTACGAAGAAGAGGCCGCGTACGACGGCGTCCGTGCTCGTACCGGAATCCTTCGCGACCAGATCTCAGCGGGCAAGCTCTACTCGGTGGACTTCATCCGCCGTCATGGGCTGGAGTTCCCCGAGGATGTGATCTACGAGGACCAGCTCTTCACCCTCAGCTGTTGCGTGCTGGCACGACGCATCGCGGTTGTGCCGGACGTCGTCTACCACTGGATAACGCGCAGCGTCGGGAAGCCGTCGATCACCCACACCCGCTCGCAGATCGCGAACCTGCGCGACCGGATCAAGGTCAACCAGCGCATGGACCAGTTCTTGCGCGACCATGACGCCGAGGACCTTGCCCCGATCAAGGACGCAAAGTTCATCGAGCACGACCTGAAGCTGTATCTGAACGAGCTGTGGCATCGCGAGCCGGCCTACCAGCGCGACTTCATCGACATTCTGGCCGACTACGTGACCACATTTCCTTACTCCGTCGCCGAACAGCTCCCGACCATCTACCGCGTGGTGCTGTTCATGCTGCGCCAGCGCGATCTCGAGGGAACGCTGGCGGCGTGTGAATACATCCGTGAGCCCGGCCGCGTGAGCACCGAGCTGACCGAGCTGGACGGGCGCGTCTACTGGGGGACGCGCTACCTCGATGACGAGCAGGCCCGACCCTGGCTCGATGTCACGTCGCTGGGGCTGCACCGCATCCCGTTCAGCCAGCAAAACATCTACAACTACTTCACCGCGTACAACGTCGAGGGCTCGACGGTGCGTGTCCGCGGCGTGCTGCACAACGAGCTCGGCCAAATCGGCGCGGACGACGACCTCCGGCTCACGTTGCAGCTGCGCCGCAAGGGCTCAGGGTCGTCGGCCAGGACCAAGGTCGAAGCCATCCGATGGGGTCCGTCTCTGGTCGAGTACGACGCCACTCTCGACTTCGGCGCACTCCTCCCCCGCAAGGCCCGTCCCTTCCAGACCTGGGACCTCATCCTGGTCACCCGGCTCGGGGAGCACACAAACGCGACTCGGGTCTGTGTGCGCGACGACACGCTGCATCGACCGGTGCCCGTCAAGCGTTCCCGCGTGGCGCTCGGCGCTCGATGGCTCGACCCGCAGCCCACGCTGCGCGGCAACCTGACCCTTCGTGCGACGTGGCGCCGGCCGACGCGGCGGCTCCTCGACGTCGGGAAGGGTCTCCTGCAGTCCGGCCGGATTCCGATCCTGCTGGGCACCCGGTCGGTGCTGCTCGTCCGCGGCGCCATGGGCTTGCTCTCGGAGTTCCGCCGTGGCCTGCGCTGGCTGGCCCGTCGCATCCGGATGGCCGTCTTCCGGACGATCCTGACCAGGATGCCGGTCGACGACTCGCTGGTCGTGTTCGAGTCGTTCCAGGGGCGCCAGGCCTCGGACAGCCCTCGCGCGATCTTCGATGCGCTTCGGGCCACCCATCCCGACCTCACCCTCGTATGGAGTCTCGGGACCGCCGGTCGCCGCGGCGCCGACCTACCCCGCGGCACCCGCACCGTGAATCGGGGCGGCTGGGAGTACTTCACGTTGTTGGCGAAGGCCCGTTACTGGGTGGACAACTTCGGCATGCCGCGCGACCTCCCCAAGCCGGCTCGCACGACCTACCTGCAGACGTGGCATGGGACACCCGTCAAGCGGTTGTTCCTCGACACCACGCGAGTCCGGGACGACCAGGCGGAAAGGGCGAGGTTCCAGCGTCAGGTCGACCGGTGGGATCTTCTGCTCGCACCGAGTCCCTACTTCGAGCATTCGATGGCGCGGTCGGCCAACTACGGCGGCGAGCTGCTGCGGGCCGGCGTCCCGCGCAACGATGCCCTGGTTCAAGCTCGCGAAAGTGGGCTGGCGGAGGCGACGGCCAGAGCGAGACAGGCGCTGGACCTGCCGACCGACCGCAAGATCCTGCTGTTCGCACCGACCTATCGGTCTCCCGAGGAAGCCACCGAGGCTTACACCCCGTTGGACCTCGAGATGCTCGCCGATGCAATCGGGGACGAGTGGTACATCCTGCTGCGCGATCACTACTTCTCGAAGCCGGCCATGATCGAGCCGGGGCTGCGCTACTTCGCCGGCGACGTCTCCACGGTCCCCGATCTCACGACGCTGATGCTCGCCTCGGATGCCCTGCTGACCGACTTCTCGTCCGTGATGTTCGACTTTGCCCTGCTGCGCAGGCCGATGCTCTTCTATGCACCCGACCTCGACTACTACAACAACGTCGACCCGCTGACCTACTTCGACCTTCTCGACATCGTGCCCGGCCCGGTCGCCCGCACCCAGGACGAGGTCGTCGCCGCGCTCGGCCGCCTCGATGATGGTCACGCCGAGATGACTACGCGGTACGACGAGTTCGTGGCGCAATTCAGCCCGCTCGAGGACGGCCGTGCCACCGCCGCCGTCATCAACGCCGTGTGGGGTCCGACCGGTTCAGACGACCGGAGGGCGTCCGGCCAGAGTCATCCGCAGGACAGTTCGCCAGCGGAGGGGCCGTCTCTCGCCCTGCCCGCCGGAGAGGCCCTCGCGAAAACCCCCGAACCAGGCGCGCAAAGCCGCCGGTGAGCGCACCCGCAGCACGGTGATGACCACCCAGACCGCCAGGTAAGGGCCCACCAGCGGCCACGGGAGGTTTCGCAGCGCGACCCAGACCCGGTTGCGGGCATTCATCCGGTAGAAGACCGCGTGCCTGGTGGGGCTGGTCGCTGGGTGGTGCACCACCACGTCCGCGGCGTAGAAGGCGGTGTAGCCCTGGTCCCAGATCCGCCACACCAGGTCGATGCCCTCGTGGGCGTAGAAGAAGTGCCCGGGCCAGCCTCCCGCCGCCTCAAACGCGGCCCGGCGGACCAGGAACACGCCCTCCCACACGATGGTGACCACGCTGCTGCGAGCCGGGTCGCCGGTCCGCAGGCGGGGTACCCACCGACGCGGCGAGGGTAGTCCGGTCGGGTCGACGGCCCGAGGCTGCACGAGTGCGGTCGTCGGGTCGCGGTAAAGGACGGCGGCCAGCTTCGGCAGCACGTCGTCGCTGGGGAGGACGGCGTCGTCATCGAAGAAGAAGAGCAGGTCACCGTGCACCTCCCTGGCGCCGATGTTGCGGCCCTCGGGGACACCGACGTTCTCCGGCAGCGCGAGCGTGCGGACACCCGCGGGGATCCCTGCCGGCTCCCACCCGTTTCCTACGACAAGCACGTCGAGGTCGACATCACGCTGGCGCAGCAACGACTCCAGCGCGCGGGGAAAGTCCTCCGGCCGGGTGCCCATCGACAGCACGACTGCGCCGATCGAGGGCAGTTGCTCGCTCACCGCAACCGGCTCGACGTCAGGATCGCGAGGAGGTGGCCGCCGATGGTGACAAGGGCCACCGGCAACAGGATCACGAGCAGTCCCTGGGTCCCGTCGAGGCCCCCGAGGGCGACGTCGAGGATGGCGGCCACCAGCGCGAGCAGCGTCAGCTCGATCGAGTGGAAGACCCGGTGGAACGGGAGGAACCGCGCCATCGCTCGGAGTCTGCGGACGCCGGCGACCGTCGGTGCCGCCGACTCGGCACGGTCCTCGAGACGGGGCAGTCCGGCGACAGCGCGGGCTACGTGGACAGCGTCATTGAGCGCCTTGTTGAACAGCACCAGGACGGAGAGCAGCGCGCCGAGCGTGGTCCAGTCGCCGATCGAGCCGAGCCCGCCGTCGGCGCGCACCCCGAGGGCGATCGGGATCAGCCCTTCCGCGGTGTAGTGGCCGACCTTGTCGAGAAAGATGCCGACCGGCGACGAGGTGCCCCGCCAGCGGGCCACTTCCCCGTCGCAACAGTCCCAGAGCATCTGAAGCTGGGCGAGCAGGGCCGCCAGAAGGGCACCCACGATCCCGGGAACGAGCAGCGCTGCAGCAGCACCTGCACCAGTGACGATCATCAGGCAGGTCACCGCGTTGGCCGTCAATGAGGTGCCGACGATCAACCGGGTCAGGTAGGGCGAGAGGCGACGCTGATAGAGATCAGCCGTCCAGTGCTCGGAGTTGCGACGGCCGCGTACCTCGGGCGTCTGGGTTCGTGCTCGCAGCTCTGCGATGGTCGGGCGTTCAGACACAGATGACCGCCCGCTGACCGCCGAGAAAGAGCGCCGAGATCACTGTCGACCTCGGTCCAGATCCTCGTTGTACTGAGCAATCGTGTCCTCGATCGGTGCGTCCGCCACCAGCCGTCCCTGGTTGAGGTAGAGACCGCGGGTGCAGAACCGCCGTAGGTCGGCCTCGTTGTGCGACACCAGGAACAGGGTCTTGCCGCCGGAGAGCATGTTCTCCATCCGGGCGTAGCACTTGTCTCGGAAGGCCCGGTCCCCGACTGCGAGGACCTCGTCGACGAGCACGATGGGCTCCTCGAGACTCGTGACCACCGAGAAACCGAGGCGCACCTTCATCCCGCTGGAGAAGTGCCGGAACGGCATGTCGAGGAACTCCCCGACTCCGGCGAACTCGACGATCTCGTCGAACTTCTCGGCGATCTGGCGCCGTGAGAGACCGTGCAGACCGGCCGTGAGCGCGATGTTGTCGCGCGCCGTGAGGTCGCCGACGAAACCTCCAGTGACCTCGATCAGGGGCGCGACGCCGCCATCGACGTTTACCGATCCTTCGTCGGGGTTGAGCACGCCGGCGATCAACCTGAGCAGGGTGCTCTTGCCCCCGCCGTTCGCCCCGACGAGCCCGACCGCCTCGCCCTCGCCGACGGAAAACGACACGTCGCGCAGCGCCCAGAACGTCGTCTTGGGCACATGAGCGTTACGACGAACAACCAGATCGCGAAAGGCCATCTGGCGACGGTTGGTGTTGAACCAGATGCCGAGGTTGTCGGCCGCGATGACGGTTCGCATCAGATCTCCTTCAGGACCCGGCTCTCCAGCCGGGAGAAGACGACCATGCCGACGGCGAGGAACCCGACGGAGACGGCGGCGGCCACCACGACCTCGGCCCAGCCTACGAAGAAGTTGGGGAAGAACGCAGCGCGGTAGAGGTCGAAGACGCCAGCCAGGGGGTTTAGCAGGTAGACCGTAGCCACCCAGTCAGGAACCTTGGGGGACGTCTGCAGGTCGCGGACGCCGTAGATGACCGGCGACATGTAGAACAGGACCCGCAACGCGACGCGGAGCAAGCGCTTGACGTCGCGATAGAGCACCGCCAGCGGGGCGAGGATCAGACCCACGCCGATCAGAAACGTCGCCTGAATCAACACAGCCAACGGGACCGCGAGTATGTACCAGGACGGCCGCTGCCAGTAGATGAGAACGAACATCACGAGCACCGGCAGGCTGAACAGAAACTCCATAGCCTTTGACCCGACAACTCGCAGCACCCAGACCTCTCGGTCCAGGTTGGACGAGCGCACCAGCTTGGCATCCGCTGTCAGCGCATTGGCAGACTCGCTGATCACGCCGTTGGCCCAGTTCCACGGGAGCATCCCGAGCAACAAGAACAGGAGGTACGGCTCGCGCCCGACTCCCCGCGTAAAGATCTGGGTGAAGACGAACCAGTAGACGCCCGCCATCAGCAGCGGGTCGATCACGGACCACAGGTAACCAAGCTTGGAGTCGGCGTACTTGACTTTGAGGTCGCGGTTGATCAGCAGCCGGAGGATGTCTCGTCGCACATAGATCGCGCGGAGACGGGACACCATCGTGCACTCCCTCCGCCGCCTGCTGACGACCTCAAGTGGCGGCCCGGCCACGCCCGCGGAACGCTACCATTCACCGTCGAAGAACGGCCAAGCGCATCGATAGGGAGACCATGGGTGACGTGATCGAGTTGCAGGTCTCGATCCTGGCCGCCGGCATGGGCACTAGGCTCGGCCGACCCTTTCCCAAGCCACTGACCGAGCTCGCAAACGGCAAGAGCATCATGGCTCAGCAGGTGGACAACCTGCGAGGCATATTCGGCAAGGACCTGCGAATCACGGTGGTCGTCGGCTTCAAGCATGACCTGATCATGGAACGCTTCCCGGACGTCCTGTTTGCCTACAACGAGAACTACGACCAGACCAACACCTCCAAAAGCCTGCTGCGCGCGCTCGGTGTCTCGCACGTCGGCGGCGTGCTCTGGCTCAACGGGGACGTCGTGTTCGACCAGCGAATCCTCGAGACGCTGCGCCCCCTGATCGAGGCGGAGCAAACCTTCGTCTGCGTGAACACCGAGGCAGTCGGTGACGAAGAGGTCAAGTACAACGTCGATGACCGCGGCTTCATCCGCGAGCTGTCGAAAACTGTCTCTCAACCTCTCGGCGAAGCGGTCGGCATCAACTACGTCGCCAGCACCGACAAGGCGGTGCTGATGGAGCACCTCGAGAACTGTGACGACCAGGAGTACTTCGAACGCGGCATCGAGACGGCGGTGGCCTCGGCCGGTATGCTCGTGCGCCCGGTCGACATCTCCGAGTTCTACGCGGTCGAGGTCGACTTCGAGGGCGACCTGGAACGGGCCAACACGGTTATCTGAGATGGCTTTCCCCGGTGATCAGTCGACGGTGATAGGTCATCGTGGGCTCGGTGGCGGGACCGTAGAGGGACACCGCGAGAACACCCTGGGTTCGTTCATGGCCGCGGCTGCTTCTGGTGTGGACTGGCTCGAGGTGGACGTGCGTCGCACTTCTGACGACGTACTCGTCGTGGCCCACGACCCGGCGTACGACGATGGCATGTTCCATATCGACACCACCGCCGCAATGGCCCGCGAGCGCGGGACCCTGCTCCTCGACGACCTCCTGGCCTCGCTACCTCCCGACGTGGGCATCGACTTCGACCTCAAGTCCTCGATGGAGGACGCAGCCCGGCCGGCGACCGGAACCACTGCTGCCCTGCTTGCTCCGATAGCCGCGCGCGAGGCACGAGGGCGCCCGGTCGCCGTCAGCTCCTTCGACCCGGCGGCACTGCTGACGACCCGGATGCTGGCACCCGACGTGCCGACCGGCCTGCTGACCTGGCTCAGGTTCCCGATCGGGCAGGCCGTGTCCGCCGCCGCGCATCTCGATGTCGATTTCCTCGCCGTGCACATGGGCTCGGTGCGACCGACGCCGATCGAGCCCGAGGTGCAACAGCGGCCGCTGGACTACATCGTTTCCCTTCTCCACGGCGCGGACCGGCAGGTGATGGCGTGGTGCCCCAAGCTCACAGAGCTGGCTCGCGTATTGGGCGCCGGCGTAGACGCCGTCTGTGTCAACGACGTCCCGTCCGTCCTTCGGCAGCTCCGCCCGCAAGCATCGTCCGCAGCGACCGAGGACTGAGCAGGAACCCGATGCCCCACGACCCGTGCATCGTTGCGAAGACGACCGGAAGCCAGGCCTTGGATCGCAGGGGCAGTCCCTTGCCGCTGAGCACGCTGCCGGCCAGCACCCCGGCTGCGTAGCCGAGGGGGGCGAGGAACCCCAACCAGAGACCGGCGAGTCCGGCTGCCGTGCCGACCGTGACCGCGATGACCGCCAGCGGCGGAGCGAGGTAGCGGAGGTTGGCCGTCCCCCGGTGGCGCGACATGACGACGCGGCGCCAGCGGCCGTAATCGCGGTACTGCCGCGCGAGGGCCCGCACCGTGGACCGCGGCCGGTAGGACACGTGCAACAAGGGGGTGAACCACACCGTCCCCCCTGTGTTCCGGATGCGATGGTTGAGCTCCCAGTCCTGTGCGCGCAGGAACGTCTCGTCGTAGCCACCGACCCGTTCCAGAGCCGAGCGCCGGAAGACGCCCAGGTAGACGGTCTCCACCGGACCCTCGTCGCCACCGACGTGGAAGCGGGCCTGCCCCACGCCCAGTCGACTGGTCATCGCCCGCGCGACGGCACGCTGGAAATCGGTCACTCCTTCGGCGGCCATCACGCCCCCGACATTGTCCGCGCCGGTGCGCGACAGGGTCTCCACCGCGACGCGTACGTAGTCGGTCGGCAGCATCGCGTGCCCGTCCACGCGCACCATGACGTCGTACAACGCCTCACGCAGGCCCAGGTTGAGCCCGGCACCGGTCGTGCCCGTGGGGTTGTCGATGCACCGGACCCGTTCGTCGCTGCGCACAATATCTGCCGCCACGTCGTTCGTACGGTCGGTGGACGGCCCCATCGCCATCAGCAGCTCGATCCGTCCGGGGTACTCCTGCGCCAGCACATGCGCCACTGCAGTTCGCAGGTGGTGCTCCTCGTCGAGGACCGGCATCACGATCGAGACGCCGGGCCACTCTCCTGCCGGGGCAAGCTGAGGACGGGGGGAGTCTGAGGGGGCGGCCATGGCGGTGAACACGGTAGCGAAGCAGGCATTGACCCACGTCACGCCACGTCGGCATCCGTCGGGCGACGTCGGCGTGCCTACCCGGCCACGCGCCCGCAGCCGCTTAGCATCCGCGCAGAGACACTCTCGCCGGCCCGGAGGTCGCCATGCCTGCGCCGACTGCCGGCGACTCTTCACGGCTTCCCGCGCACCTGAACCCGCGCGGTGCTGTGCGGCGGGCGCATCCGGTCGTGCGAATCGGGTCGATCCTGGTCACTGCCGCCGCCGCGGCGATTGTTCTCGTGGTCAGCGGCAGCGGCTACGGCTTGCTCGTCTGGTCCGACGCGGGGATCGACCGGGTGGACGCGTTCGCGGCCACGGCCGACCGGCCGGCAGCCAGTCCCGGCGGGTCGACGACGTTCCTCATGGTCGGATCCGACGCCCGCACCGGCATGTCGCGCGCGGACCAGCGCC
>JBDUAP010000371.1:0-2977 GCA_040004585.1 Sporichthyaceae bacterium | reverse complement strand
TCGGCGCCACTTCCTCCTCCTCTTCGACCTTTCCTTCTCGACGGCGACTGAGATCGCGCGGGCTCGCGACGCGGCCATCCGCTTCCTCGAAACCGGGATGGCTCCCGAGGATCTCGCCGCCGTCGCCTCGACGTCCATCGGACGGGGAGCGCGGCTGCTCGTCACCTTCACGGCGGACCATCCCCAGCTCTCCGCGGCCATTCGAAAACTGAGTTTGCCCCATACGGAAGAGCGCGCTGTGGACCCGCTCGCTTTTGCGCTCGTCGCGCCGGGCGACCCCTTCTTGACGACGGACGCGGCGGGGGAGAGAGCGGCCGGCGCCTTGAGCCAGATCGATCCGGGCACGGCGCGCATCTACACGGTGATGGCGCGAAAGAGCGCGGACAACTATTCCGAGAACCGGGTGCAGCAGCACCTCTCCGAAATGGGCTCGCTCGCCTCCGCCTTGAACTCGGTCGAGGGTAGAAAGACGATCATTTTCTTTTCCGAGGGTTTCGAGGGCCGCCTTCTCGTCGGGTCGATCGCGCGCGAACGCTCCCACGAGGAGACGATGACCGACAACGATGCGATCCTGGACGGCCGCTTCTGGGCGGTCGATCTGGACCGCCGCTCCACGAATACCGGGCTGCAGCGGCAACTGGACGACACCCTGACCCTTCTCCGGCGCGCGGACTGCGTCGTCTATCCGATCGACATCGGAGGACTGAAGGCTGACGGCGATGTCACGGCTGGCAGTCCCGGTGGACGGCCCCACGGAGAAGACGCCTTGTTCGCGTTCGCCAAAGGCACCGGCGGGGAGCTTCTCCGGAACGGAAACGACCTCGCCGACCAGTTGCGGCGGGTCGCCGAGAAGACCAGTCTCACTTACGTGCTGACGTTTCAGCCGACGAAGACTACTGGAGAGGGAATGTTCCACGTCCTGAAAGTCCATGTGAAGACGAAGGGAGCGCACGTTTCCGCGCGCGCGGGTTACTACGAGAGCCGCATCTTCCGGTCGCTGTCCCCGCTCGAGCGCGCGCTGACGGCGGCGGATGTCATTACCCACGAGAAGAAGCAGAGCGACTTTCCTCTGGACGTGCTGGTCATGGCGTTGAACGAAGAGCCGATCAGCCGCGTGCCGGTCCTGCTCGAGGTGCCCGGGCGGGAGCTGCTCGCGGAAACTGCGGCGGAAAAGCTCACGCTGGGCCTCTACGTCTACGCCGTGGACGAAGAGGGCAGGCTGGCCGACTTCTTCTCACGGTCCGTCGCGATCGATGTCGCGCGAGACGGCGCCCGTTTGCGCGAGGGAGCGTTCCGCTATTACGGAAGCCTGCGGCTCTCTCCCGGAAAGTATCGGATCCGCTCGTTCGTCCGCGACGAGGAAGGGGGCCGCTTCGCGTTTCAGGTCGTTCAGCTGGACGTGCCCGAGCCCGAGTCACGTGCTCTGCGCGCGCTGCCGCCGCTCTTCTTCAGCTCGCCGGGACCCGGAATCAGCTTGAAAGATCCGGCGGGGAACGAGAAGCGCGGCTCCGAGCCGTTCGAGCTCGCCGGAGACGCCTTCATTCCCCAGCTCCGCCCGCAGCTCGCGTCCGGAAAATCCACGCGCCTCTGCCTGCTCCTCTACGCGGCCGCCACGGCGCCCGGCGCGCCTCTCGTTCAGCTCGAGGCCCGGGTCCGGGACGCGCAGGGACACGCGTCGGCGCCCGCGCAGTTCTCCGTGATCGGTCGGACCGCCCCGGACGCGAGCGGTCTCTCAAAGCTTCTCGTCGAGTTCGCACCCCAAGCGTTGCCGCCGGGAAACTACTTCCTCCTCGTCACATTCCGGGACTCCGGAGGCAAGGGCGTACCCGCGGAGACCGAAGCGCCGTTCAAGATTCTCTGACGTCTCGATCCAGTCGAATCCCTCACGTGCTGGTCGCAATCCCGATTGCGTTGCTCACTCTCCTCGCTGCGGTCGCGGAGGCGCGGAGCCCGAGCACCCGCCCGGAGCTCGATCAGCGCGTCGCGAGTCTCTTCCGCAAGGCCGCCGACATCCCGCCCGGCAGCGTTGCCGCGGTCGCACTGTCGAAGGACTTCGCGGAGGTGGGCGCGGCGTACCTTTCCGGCGGCGATCCGGGTCGGGCCACCGAGCTCCTCGAGCGGGCTTACGGCCTCGATGCGGAGAACGGACTCGCGCTCGCGCAGCTGACGCTCGCATACGTGCGGCTGGAGAGCTTCGAGACCGCGGCCTTTTATCTCCGCCTTGCGGAGCAGCAGTCGGCGCGGTCGCCCCCCGAGACCTACCGGGTTCTCGGAGACGTGTACGACTCCCTTCACCGCCTCGAGGACGCTGCGCTCGCGTGGGAGCTCTTTCATCGACTGGGCGGCGCGGATCCCCAAACGCTCGAGCGGCTCGCCCGCGCCCGACGCGAGCTGTCACTCGTGTCGGGACAGCGCTCGCGGCAGGATGAGGAGTTCTGGTTCTACTGGGATCCCTCGATCCCGACTACGACGGTCGAGCGTGTCGCGCGGCGGCTCACGGACAGCTACGAAGAACAATCCGGTTTCTTCGGGACGCGGCTGCCCGCGTCGCAGGTGGTCGTTCTCTACGCCGGCCGGGCGTACTTCTCTCTCGCGTCGGTGCCGGACTGGGTATCCGGTGTGTACGACGGGAAGATCCGTGTCTCGATCGACCCGGACGGCGGGCTGACGCCGGAGCTCGAGTCCGTGCTCTCCCACGAGCTCGCGCACGCATTCGTGCGGTACGCTTCGGGCGACCGTGCCCCGGGATGGCTGCACGAGGGGCTCGGGCAATGGTGGGAAGGGCGGCGCATCACGCGAAACGAGATCCGCGAGGCGTTTCGGGGTCGGTCTCCCCACAAGCTCGTCGAGATGGCGGGCAACCTCGCGCGGCGGGGCGACCGGGTTGCAGCGCGGTCGAACTACGTAGAAGCGCTCGGCCTGGTCGAGTATCTCGTCGAGCGATACGGGAGCGCGGCCGTCGCCTGCTTCACCCGCG
>JBDUAP010000370.1:0-2982 GCA_040004585.1 Sporichthyaceae bacterium | reverse complement strand
GCCAAGGACGCACCCGCCGTCGAGGCCAAGATGCCAACGGCCGAGGAGGTCAAGACCGTCCCTGTCGACGAGCCGACCGCCGAAGCGATCAAGGAGGCCGCCACCGAGGCCGAGGGTACCGTCCCGTCCGGGACCTGAGCCGGGCCGAGGGGCTCCCGGTCAAGCGCCCCAGCGGCGCCCGGCGTCGTCCCCACGACGTCGGTCGCCGAGCTCGCCGCGGCGGGGTCGGCGAACACCGTCGACCAGTCGTCCTTGATGCTGATCACCGTCCAGTCCCGTGCGACGGCCCGCTCCAGCGCCTGCTCGGCGCCCGTCGTGTAGTCGAACTCGCGCTGGGCGTCGTCATGGAGCAGCAACAGTCGCAGGCCCGGTCGGGACGAGGTTCGGGCGAACCGGAGCATCTCGATGTCGCCGTTCGAGTTGCCGACGGCCACCAGCGGCCGCCGCCCGATCCGGCTCCAGATTCGGACCGGCTTGGTCGGACCGTCGTCGAAGAACTCCATCTCGGCCTTGTAGAGGATGTCCGTGCCGTCCTCGTCCGAGGAGTAGTCGATCGCGAATGAGCTGCCGATGATGCGCTCGGGCGGGATGCCGTACAGCTCCTCCGCCACGGCGCGCATGAAGTCGCGGTCGCCGCCCGAGGCGATGTAGGTCACGAACCCATTGGCCTCGAGATAGCGCAACAGCTCGACCATCGGCTGGTAGCCGCAGGCGCGGTAGAGCCGGCCCAGGGTCGGGTGCTTCGCGATCTTGAAATAGTCGACGGTCTCGGCCGCATAGGCGTCCACGCTCATGGCGGCAAAGGCCTGCGGCACGGCGCCCATCAACAGCCGCAGATCGCCGTCGTCGCCGTGGTAGTGCTTGACCATCGCCGCGCCGAGCCACGCGAAGTCCTTCTCGTAGGCCGCCTTCCACGGCTGCTGCTCGCGCAGGACCGGGTCGGCCTCGGCCATCTCGGCCAGCCGGTCCAACGTGAAGTCAAGCTGGATCGGCATCGGCTTCTCGGTCCACAGCGTCCCGTCGTTATCGAACACGGCGATGCGTTCCCGCGGCTGCACGAAGTCCGGTCCGCCGGCGCGCGTCACCGCCTCGACGAAATCCACGATGGCGGTCTTCGTAGCGCCCTCGTTCCAAGACCCGAGCTGATCGACCATCGGCTAGTGCCCGTCGGTGAGGACGGCTTCGAGCTCGGCCCAGATCCGGAGCGTGCCCTGGGCACGCTGCTCCAGGAACACCACCTTCCAGTTGTCGTACCGGATGGCCAGGACGTCGCCGTCGTCCGAGAAATAGATCAGGCCTGGTCGCGGACGCTCGTTGGTGTTGCCGGTCAGGAAGGGCAGGAGGTCGTAGCCATCGATATGGGCCTTGAAGGTCTTGTCGCCGGCGGTATGGCCGCCCTTGAGCTTATCGACGATGTCGGGCTCGCCCGCCACCGAGAGGAATGTGGGCAGCCAGTCGTGGTGCTGGATGATCCCGTTCGACACCACGCCAGCGGGGAGGTGACCGGGCCATCGGACGACCTCGGGGATCCGGAAGGCGCCTTCCCAGTTCGTGTTCTTCTCGCTGCGGAACGGGGTCATCCCGCCGTCCGGCCAGGTGCTCATGTGGGGACCGTTGTCGGTCGAGTAGACGACCATGGTGTCGTCGGCGATGCCGAGCTCGTCGAGGTGGTCCAGCAACAGGCCGACGTGCTTGTCGTGGTCGACCATCGTGTCGTGATACGGCGACTGCCAGCGCCCGGCCTGCCCAGGCTCTCCGGCTTCGTGTGCGTCCGCAGATGCATGTGGGTCGTATTCATCCAGACGAAGGACGGCGTCCCGGCCGAGTGCTGCCGGGCGATGAAGTCCTTCGCCGCCGCGACGGTGTCGTCGTCGATCGTCTCCATCCGCTTCTTGGTCAGCGGGCCGGTGTCCTCGATCTTCTGCTTCCCGACTCGGCCGTAACGCCCGTCGTCGGTCGGATCGTCCTCGGTCGTCGCCCATGAGTGGATCACGCCGCGCGGCCGGAACATCTGGTTGAAGCGCGGGAAGTCATTCGAGCTCGGCCAGTTCGCCGTCTCTGGCTCCTCCTCGGCATTGAGGTGGTAGAGATTGCCGTAGAACTCGTCGAAGCCATGGGCCGTCGGCAGGAACTCGTTGCGGTCGCCGAGGTGGTTCTTGCCGAACTGGCCGGTGGCGTAGCCGAGCGGCTTGAGCATCTCCGCGATGGTCGGGTCCTCGGCCTGGAGCCCCACGGTCGAGCCGGGCATCCCGACTTTGCTGAGGCCGGTACGGAACACGCTCTGACCCGTGATGAACGAGGCGCGCCTCGCAGTGCAGCTCTGCTCACCGTACGAATCGGTAAAGCGCATGCCCTCGTCCGCGATGCGGTCGATGGTCGGCGTCCGGTAGCCCATCATCCGTCGCTGTAGCAGCTCAGATTGGTGATCCCGATGTCATCACCCCAGATGACGAGGCTGTTGGGCTTGTCCTGTGCCATCTTCGGCCCCCTCTACCGCGTCCTCGCGTCCGCCCGACCCTGCGCGGTCTACCAGTATCGGCCCGATGGCGGCGCCTCCGCTTGGTGGCCCGGCGGTCGCCTTAGGGGTGCTCGTTGACGCTTCGGCCGTTAATCCCGATAATCTGACTCGGAATTAGATACGAGCCCACGGATTGGGCAGCCGCGGCGCCGAGCGCCGCTCAAGACGACCGGAGACCCGATGACCGCCACCCGCGAGATCGTCACCGACCAGCGAGAACAGTTCGCCTTCCACGACGACATCGCGTATCTCGCCGAGACCAAGCGCGGTCTGACCCGTGCCACGGTCGAGGAGATCAGCGGCTTCAAGAACGAGCCCGACTGGATGCTCCAGTACCGGCTGCGCGCCTACGAGCACTTCCTCAAGCGCCCGATGCCGACCTGGACGGACGGGCTCGACAAGATCGACTTCGACAAGATCGTCTACTACCGCAAGCCGTCCGAGCGCGAAGAGAAGTCGTGGGA
>JBDUAP010000369.1:0-2992 GCA_040004585.1 Sporichthyaceae bacterium | reverse complement strand
ACCCCGACATCCGTGGAGATACGCAGAAGTGGTACTGAATTCCCCGACGCCGGGCTTGCGTAACGGGCGATACTGGCCCGCATGGCTGGCCCGGAGCCGTTCGTCGGTCGCCATGCCGAGCTGGTGCAGCTGCGGGCGTGGGTGGGAGAGGCGTGCGACGGCGCTGGGGGCGTGGCGCTGCTCACCGGCCCGGCGGGCATCGGCAAGACCAGCCTCGTCGAGCAGGTGACTGCCGCGCCGCCTGGCGACCCGCTCGTGGCCTGGGGCCGGGCTGTCGACGACCCTGGCGCTCCGCCGCTCTGGCCGTGGCGCCGCATCCTTCCAGCCCTGCCGTCCGTCGACAAGGCCGTGTCCGCGGCGCTCGCCGAGGTTGACCTGCTCCGTGACCGGTCCGCGGACGCCGAGACCGCACGTTTCCGGTTCACCGCGGCGTTCGCCGATGCACTCCTCGTCGCCGCGGAGGAGCGTCCGTTGCTGCTCGTCCTCGAGGATCTGCACTGGGCCGATGCCGCCACGCTGCTGCTGCTGCGGCACGTGGCCGGCGAACTACGCGACGCCCGCCTCCTGGTCCTCGCGACCTTCCGCGCATCCGGCAGTGAGGCTCTCGACCAGGTGCTGCCCGAGCTGCTCCGCGTCCCTGGCGTGCGCAGCCGGTTGCTCGACCCGCTGTCCGAGGCCGAGGTCGGTGTCTACCTCACCGCCGTTCGCGGCGCCCGGACCCCCGACGAAGGCGTCCACGACGCGCACCGCCGCTCCGGCGGCAACCCTCTCTACCTCCGGGCCATCAGCCAAGGCCAGGACCTGCGCCACCTGGTCCGCGGAACGATGTCCGGTCTCGACCCCGCCGCGCGCGAGCTCGTTGAGACCGCCGCCGTGCTGGGCGAGGAGGTCGACCCGGCGATGCTCGCGACCGTGACCGAGCGCGACGAGGCCGAGGTCACCGAGTTCCTCGACGAGGCAGTCCGTGTCGGCGTACTCACAACCTCCCCGGAAGCGAACGTTGCGCGCAGGTTCGCCCACGCGATCGTCCGCGACGTCATCTACGCCGACCTGCCCCCCGGCGTACGAGCTGCGACGCACCGCCGTGGCGCGGAGGCTATGGAACCACTTGCGGACCGCGACCCGACCTTGTCCGGCGTCGCCGCCGGCCACTGGCTCCGGTCCGGAGCGGACCCCACCGCATCAGCCCGTACGGCGCACTGGGCCACCCTCGCCGCGGCGTCCGCGACCCGGGCGCTGGCCTTCGACGACACCGCCCGGTTCCTCTCCATGGCACTCGAGGCGCTGTCGCGGACGGACGACGTCGCTGAGGCCCGCGCCGACCTGCTGCTGGACCTGGCGACGGCGGAGTTCCGGGCAGGTCAATTCCTCCCCAGTCTCGTACACTCGGTCCAGGCCTCCGACGCCGGCGAGGCAGTCGGCCGCAGCGACATCGTCGCTGCCGCGGCGCTGGTCGTGCACGACGTCTCCTCGCCCGATCTGCAGCCGACGCTGGAGCAGTTGTGCGACCGGGCCTTGACCCTGTACCGCGACACGTTGCCGGTTCCCACCGTCTCGCGGCTACTCGCACACCGCGCATCCGCGAACGCGGACGTCGCCCGCCTCGCCGACGCTTTGCCGCTGGCTCTGGAAGCCCTGCGTCTGGCGGAGGAGTCCGGAGACCCGCTGGCTATCGTCGACGCGGCTCGCGCGCGGATGAAGGTCCGTCCGACCGCGGTCGCCGTCGAGGAGCGGATGCGCCTCGGGCAGCTGGCAATCGACCTGGCGAGACAGACCGGTCAACCACTGGCCGCCTTGTGGGGGCACAAGTGGCGCATCGAGGCGGCGCTCGAGTTGGGCACGATGAACGCGGTCGACTCCGAAGTGGCGAAGGTGTCGGCCCTGGCAGCCGCCACCCGCCAGCCGCTCATCAGATACCACGAGCTGCGAATGCGCGCTGCCATCGCGGGCCTGCGGGGCCAGTTCGACGTGGGACGCGAACTCAACCGGGAGGCGGCCGAGCTGGCCGCGTCCCGGTTGAAGGACGACGCGTCGGCACACGCCATGACGCACGCATTCCTCCTGGTCCTGTCACAGCTCATCGGCGACCCGGGCATCCTGCCGGCCGACTCGTGGCACGTGATCAGGGACCTGGCCCCGGACATCCCTGTCGTCGTGATCAGCCGATCGCTGATGCTGCTCATGCTGGGGCGGCGGGAGGAGGCACGGGAGTTCTACGAGGAGCTCCGGCCGCAGCTGACCGATCCCGCGTTCACCGCCTCGGGCATCGGCGTCTTGCTCAACATCGTCCACCTCGTCGAAGCGTTCGACGACGTCGAGGTCGCGTCGGTGCTGCTGGGTCGCATGGCGAAAGAGCGGCCCTACGCCGCAATCGGGGTCGAGGTATTGTGCTCCGGCTCCTCGGCACGGGACCTCGGTCGCATCGCGCTCGTCTGTCGCCGGTACGACGAGGCCGTCGCCCACCTGGAGACGGCGCTCGAGGTAAATATCCGCACCGGCGCCCGCGCATACGTCGTCGTGACCCGGCTGGATCTGGCGCGTGCCCTGGTCGAGCGCGGTGACCGCGCCGACCTGGACAGGGGGCGGTCCCTGGCGGGTCAGGCCGCTGATGAGGCCCGCCGACTTGGGATGCCCGGGTCGTTGACTTCGGCAACGCAGCTCGCTGCGCGCATCGAGGAGCGGTCGAAGAGTTCCGATCCGCTGACGTCCCGTGAACGCGAGATCAGCGCGATGGTCGCCGAAGGGCTTACCAACCGTGCCGTGGCGGAGAAGCTTGTCCTGTCGGAACGAACGGTCGAGACCCACGTCCGGAACATCCTGACCAAACTCGCGCTGTCAAACCGCACCGAGCTCGCTGCGTGGCGAGTGCGCACCGATCGGTCAACGTGACTGGCTGAGCCGCGTCACCTGAAATCATGGGGTGTTCAGAGCGAGGCTCGGAGTCGGATCCACGGGGGACGGAGTGCCCGCCTCGGGAAACGAGGAAGTTGGG
>JBDUAP010000060.1:0-10055 GCA_040004585.1 Sporichthyaceae bacterium | reverse complement strand
CCGGCCGACCTCGAACGGGACACCCGCTCCCCCGGCGGGGCGATCTACGGCACGTCGTCCAACGGTTGGCGCGCGGCCTTCCTGCGGCCGGCCAACCGCTCGCCGGTGCCGGGGCTGTTTCTCGTCGGCGGCTCCGCGCACCCCGGCGGCGGGCTGCCGCTGGTGGGCCTGTCGGCGGCCATCGTCGCGGAGATGATCGGCCCCGCCTGAAGCATGGCTCATGACATCGTGTCGGCTGTGCGCGCAATCACGTCTGACTCTTGGGCGGTGCGGGTGGCTCTCGACGCTCTCGACGCAGCTCGCCGCGAGCCAACCCCTATTCACGCTGTACGCATGGAGATCGTGAAGCTAGAGGTCATGTCCTGACTCGCTGTCGTCGCTGTTCCGCCTCGACTTCCTTCGGTGGAGCAGGACTTCGCCATGCCGACGCGTAGGCGTCAGATGGCGGAATCTGGGCGTTGGTTGATCCGGTAGCGACTGCCCATCAATTTCCAGTGCCTCGACGAGAACTGCAGGCCGGTCAGTGCAACGCGCGACGCACGACGACGGTGAGCTGGACCAGCCCGATGATGCCGAGGCCGACCCACGCCCACGAACCGAGTGCGGGCCACGGATCGCCAAGGGCAGCAGCAGAGGCCAGGAACCCCGCCGTCACGATGACCCGGGTCGGACGTTCCCAGACGGTGATGACACCGACATCGGGCATGCCCGCGACAGTGGCGCGTGCGCGGGCGTACTCGAGCAGGAACATCAGCGTGCCACCGAGCACACACACCTGCCACGGTGCACCGGCCAGACCAAGTGCGAGAACCATGAGGAGATCGCCGACCCGGTCGGTCACCGAATCGAGATAGGCGCCCCAGCTCGTCACCCGGTCACGCAGCACCGCGACTGCGCCGTCGACGTTGTCAAGCAGGCCGGTGACGACCACCATCACTGCAGCACCCAGCAGCAGCGAACCGTCTCCACGGGCCAACAGTGCAACGACACCAGCCGCGAGCAGTCCGGCGATCGTCACCACGTCGGGCGGGACCCGGGCTGCCGCGAGTGGACGCGCCACGGCGTACGCGATGGCGAGCCACCAACACACCAGCACGTTCGACCGTGGGTGGTAGCCCCCATGCGTGATCGCCCACCGGTCGAAGTAGGTCTCCAGGTCGGGTGCGTCGTGGCCAGCGGCCACGGTCAGCGCCGGTCGCGCAGGTTCAGCTGCTCGTATATCTCGCGCGTCGCGGTCGACGTGTTCAGCGTGATGAAGTGCAGCCCGGGCACGCCCTCGGCGAGCAGCCGGTCGCACAGCTCGCTGGCCGCTTCGACGCCGACCTTGCGCATCTGGTCGGGGTCGTTCTCGACTGCGTGCAGCTTCGCGGCGAGCTCTGGCGGGAACGCGGCGTTCGACAACACGGCGAATCGCTTGATCTGCTTGACGTTGGTCGCCGGCATGATGCCTGGGATGATCGGGACCTCGCAGCCGGTTGCGGCGACGCGGTCACGCAGCCGCAGGTAGTCGTCGGCGTAGAAGAACATCTGCGTGATCGCGAAATCGGCGCCGGCCCGACACTTGGCCACGAAGTGCTTGACGTCGGTGTCCCAGTCCGGCGAACGGGGGTGCTTCTCGGGGAACGCGGCCACGCCGACACAGAAGTCGCCCGACGCCTTGAGCAGGCGCACCAGGTCCTCGGCGTACGCCACCCCTTCGGGGTGGGTGGTCCACTCGGCCTGCGGGTCACCCGGCGGATCCCCGCGCAGGGCCAGAACGTTGCGCACACCGGCGTCGGCGTACTGCCCGATGATCTTCCGCAGCTCGGCGACCGAGTGGTTCACCGCGGTGAAGTGACCGAGCGGGGTCAGCGTCGTGTTGCGAGCAATGTCGGCGGTCATCGCGACCGTGTGATCCCGCGTCGCTCCGCCGGCCCCGTAGGTGACCGAGACGAAGGAGGGCCGCAGCGCCTCGAGCTGGCGCAGCACCCCCCAGAGCTTTCGCTCGCCATCCTCGGTCTTGGGCGGGAAGAACTCGAACGAGAACGAGCGGTGTCCGCTTGCCAGCAGCTCCCTGATCGTCGTGCGCGCGGCAGGCACCGACGCGGGCTGTCCTCGTACCATGCGTCGAGGCTAGACGAGGGAGCGCAGTTCGCCGGTCACCGTCCACGCCTTACGCTCGCCTTGTCATGACCACCGCCCGATTCCCCGACACCGAGCACCTCCGCGAGCGCGTCCAGAAGGTCCTCGACGAGTTCCTCGGCAGGCAGGAGGAGTCGCTGGCTGCGGTCAGCCCTGACCTCCGACCGCTGATGGCGACGGTGACCGAGCTGCTGGGCGGCGGCAAGCGACTGCGCTCGGCTTTCTGCTACTGGGGCTGGCGCGGGGCCGGTGGTGTCGACAAGGCCGATGATGAACCCATCGTCCGGGTCGCGGCCGCCCTCGAGATGTTCCAGGCCGCCGCCCTCCTGCACGACGACGTCATGGACGGCAGCGAAACCCGACGTGGCCGCCTGGCCGCACACCGGCAGCTCGCCGAGCTGCACAAGGAACAGGGCTGGCAAGGCTCCGCGGCGGCGTTCGGCATCGCAGGGGCGATCCTCGCCGGCGACCTCTGTCTGTCCTGGTCGGACGAGATGTTCACCGGGGCGGGACTGCCCGCAGACCAGCTCGCACTCGGGCGGGGAGTGTTCGACCGGATGCGCACCGAGCTGATGGCCGGGCAGTACCTCGACATGTTCGAGCAGGTCCAGGCCACCACCACCGTCGCACGTGCCCGCCACGTGATTCGCTACAAGAGCGCGCAGTACACCGTCGAGCAGCCGCTGCTGCTGGGCGGCTCGTTGGGTCGTGCGCCGCAGCACCTGCTCGCCGGCTACAGCGCCTTCGGTCTGGCACTCGGCGAGGCGTTCCAGCTGCGCGACGACGTGCTCGGCGTCTTCGGTGACCCGACCGAGACGGGCAAGCCGGCCGGCGACGATCTGCGCGAAGGCAAGCGGACGGCGCTGATCGCCGCAGCCCTCGACAGCGGGGACGAACAGGCCCAGGAGACGGTACGACGGCTGCTTGGCCGGCCCGAGCTGAGCGAGTCCGAGGTCGGCGAGCTGCGCACGGTGATCGTCGACACCGGCGCCCTCGATCAGGTCGAGGGCCTGATCGCCGTACGCCTGGCCGAGGCGCTGGCCGCGCTCGACACCGCTCCTGTCACACCAGCGGCTGCCGATGCATTGCGCGAGCTGGCGGTCGCCGCCACCGCCCGCGCCGCCTAGGTGCGCACCGTCAGCGGCCGGACCGACCACGTCGTCGTCGTGGGCGCCGGCCTCGGTGGTCTCTCGGCAGCGCTGCGTCTGACCGGCTCCGGACGACGGGTCACGGTCCTGGAACGCGAGTCCGTCCCGGGCGGACGCGCCGGCGTTCTCACCGACGGGGGTTACACGTTCGACACCGGCCCTTCGGTGCTCACCATGCCCGGACTTATCGCTGATGCGCTGGCCTGCGTCGGCGAGTCGATGACCGACTGGCTCGACTTGATGCCGGTCCGGCCGTTGTACCGGGCCCGGTTCGCGGACGGCTCGTCGTTGGATGTGCACGCCGACCAGGACGCGATGGCCGAGGAGATCGCCGCAGTCTGTGGCCCCCGGGACGCGGCGGGCTACCGGCGCTACGTCACGTTCGTGACCCGCCTCTACGAGTTGGAGATGCGTGGCTTCATCGACCGCAACATCGACTCGCCCTTCGGCCTGCTCACCCCCGACCTGGCCCGGCTGGCTGCACTCGGCGGGTTCCGACGACTGGCACCGAAGGTGGCCGAGTTCTTCGCAGACGACCGGACCCGCCGGGTGTTCTCGTTCCAGTCGATGTACGCCGGCCTCTCGCCGTACGACGCCCTCGCGATCTATGCGGTCATCGGTTACATGGACTCGGTGGCCGGCGTCTTCTTCCCCAAGGGCGGCATGCACGCCGTCCCGCAAGCCCTTGCCGCGGCGGCCCAGAAGCACGGCGCGGAGCTGCGCTACGACACGAGCGTCGACCGGGTCGAGCTTCGCGGCAACCGGGCCGTCGCCGTGCACACCGCAGCCGGCGAGCGGGTCACCTGCGACGCCGTCGTACTCAACCCGGACCTGCCGGTCGCGCGACGCGACCTGCTGGGGCGCCCGCTGCGCCGACGACTGCGCTACTCGCCGTCCTGCTTCGTCCTGCATGCGGGCTCGCGGGCGGCTTACCCCGACGACGCCCACCACACGATCTCCTTCGGCACCGCCTGGAAGGGCGTCTTCGACGACGTGCTCGGCGGCCGGCTGATGTCGGACCCGTCCTTCCTCGTCACATCGCCCAGCCGGACCGATCCATCGCTCGCGCCGGACGACCGGTCGAGCTACTTCGTCCTGTTTCCGACCCCCAACCTCGATACGGGCGGCATCGACTGGGCCGAGGAGGGACCGCGCTACACGGACCGGATCATCGACATCCTCGAGGAGCGGGGGTGGCCCGGCTTCCGCTCGGGCCTCGAGGTGGTCCACGCAACGACGCCGCTGGACTGGCTCCGGCTGGGCCTGGCCGGCGGCACGCCCTTCGCCGCAGCGCACACGTTCGGCCAGACCGGACCGTTCCGACCGCGCAACCAGTGGGGCGAGAATGTGGTCTTCGCCGGGTCGGGCACGCAGCCCGGAGTCGGGGTGCCGATGGTGCTGATCTCGGGGCGGCTGGCCGCGGAACGCATCACCGGCCCCGATAACTAGGCTCCCGTGGGCAGAAGGAGGCCGGACCATGACGGACCGGGACCTACGGGCGGCCGGCATCACCGACCCGGCCCTTCGCGCGGCCTATGACCGGTGCCGTCGCCTCAACGCCGCCCACGGCCGCACCTACTACCTGGCCACCCGGCTGCTGCCGCCGTCCAAGCGCCCGCACGTGCACGCGCTCTACGGCTTCGCGCGCTTCGCCGACGAGCTCGTCGATGCTCCCGGAGCAGACCCCGGCGCGTTGGTCCCGTGGTCCGACCGGTTCCTCGACGACCTCAAGAGCGGCACCGGGCCCAGCGACAGCCAGGACCTCGTGACCCGAGCGGTGATTCATACCGCACGCGAATGGGGGCTGCCGGTCGAGCATTTCGAGGCTTTCCTCACCTCGATGCGGATGGACCTCACCGTCACCGGTTACCCCACCTACGCCGACCTCGAGCGCTACATGTACGGCAGCGCAGCGGTCATCGGCCTGCTCATGGTGCCGATCCTCGAACCGGTCAGCGACGACGCATACCCGCCGGCCCGAGCCTTGGGCGAGGCGTTCCAGCTGACCAACTTCATCCGCGACGTCGGCGAGGACCTGCGCCGAGGCCGCGTCTACCTGCCGGCGGAAGACCTCGCGCGCTTCCAGGTGACCCGCGACGACCTGGCCTGCTCGCAGCCGAACGCCCGGGTCGTGGCCCTGCTCGCATTCGAGATCGACCGCACCCGCGAGCTTTACCGCGCGGCCGCACCTGGCATCGAGCTGCTGCACCCGACCAGCCGCGACTGCATCGCGACGGCGCTACGCCTGTACGGCGGGATCCTCGACGCCGTCGAACGAAGTGGGTACGACGTGCTGAGCACCCGGGTCACGGTGCCGGTGGCAACCCGGTTGAGGGTCGCTGGGCCCGCGTTGCTGCGTGCGCGTCGCGCCCGTCGTGGTGCGTCGCTCCCGAGTGGTTGAGGCGCGCGCCCCACCACACCCACCAGCTCAGCGTCTGCACGACCAGGGAGAACCCGAACAGCAGGTCCTCGACCGGCGCGTAGGCGAGTCGTGCGCCGACGATGGCGTCCTCGTCGTAGCTCACGATGTCGCGCCCGGTCAGCCAGCCGTTGGTCACCAGCTGGAAGACCACGACGATCGCGTAGGCCGTCCAGAAGGTGCGGCGGCTAAGCAGCCGAGTGCGCAGGACCACGAGATCCAGCACAACCGCGGCCGCCGCCGCGAGTAGCGCGAGCGCTGTGTAGCTCACCGCTCGTCCCTGACCGGCCAGCCACGGACCCGGCGTACGGCCTCCAGTGCCAGCACCGAACACACGGGGATGACGAGGAAGAAGAACAACTCCTCGACCGGCAGGCCTCCCGGCAGGGTCAGGCCGATCGTCTGGGCGGAGTCGAAGCGCCAGTGACCCGCATCGATCGCATAGAGGTCCCATGCCACGAACACCGGAGCCACACAGAGCAAAGTCAGCGCCAACCGGCGCCACTGGCGGTAGACCCGCACACCGAGGAGCACCTCGAGCGGCAGCGTCCCCAACAGGCAGAACGCCAGCATGCCGACGTAGCCGAGATGACGCACGATGGTCAGAAGCCCAGTGCCTGGGCGCGTCGCTTGATCTCGGTCCCTCGGTTTTGCACGAGGGCGTCGACCGGGCAGCCCGGCAACGAGTCGTCCGGCGTGAACAGCCAGCGCAGCGCGGCGTCGTCGTCGTGCCGCGCGTCGGCGAGCAGGGTGAGCGTCCCCGGAAGGCCCTTGAGCACCTGGCCGTGTTGGACGAACACCTCGGGGACCATCAGCGCGTTGCTCTCACCGCGGCGCACGGCCAGCACCTGCCGGTCGTGCACGAGTTGGCGGGCCCGGGACACCCCGATGCTGAGCCGGTCGGCCACCTCCGGCAGGGTCAGCCACGAGGCCACCAGCACGTCGAGGTCGGAGTCAGTCAGGTCGGAGTCAGTCATGTCGACGTCACTCACCCCGCAAGCCTGCCACGCGTCCGACGGCTTCGCGGCTAGGGTCCGCCCGGGGACACTGACCCAGTACCTGCTGTTTGCGGCGCCTACGGCGACGCTCGCCGGACTGGCAGTCGCGCTGGGGCTGACCGCGGTCCGCCGCGAAGACAACGCCCGGTGGGTCGTTGGGATCGCCGGCGGCGGCGTGTCGGCGCGGCGGGGTTCGCCGCCACCGTGATCGGGATGGCCCTCGCCCTGACACTCGGCAACTCCGGCGGCGACGTGAACTTCTAGGCAGCCGCTGACTTCACCGGTACGCCTGGTTCCGCGAGGAGCGCGTCGTCGACAGGTCGGGCCGAGGCCATCAGGTGGCGCGCCTGCACCAGGTCGCGGGGCCGGTCGACAGTCAGGGCGGCGACCAGCCGGTCACCGGCCAGCCAGAACGCGGCCCACCGTCCGTCCTCGCCGTCGCGCCAGACGACCCGTTCCCCCGCCGGGTGGTGCCCGGCGTACTGAACCATTCGGCCCCACTGCTCCGACCAGAAATAGGGCACCGGGTCGTAGCACTGGTCGCCGCCAAGCAGGTTGGCGGCCACGGTCGTGGGCGCGTGCAGAGCGTTGTCCCAGTGCTCTACGTGCATGCGGGTGCGGTAGCGCGCGGACTCCCAGGCGGCGCAGTCCCCCACCGCGAGGACACCCGGCAGCGATGTCCGCAGCCCGCTGTCCACGGCGACCGCGCCGCGCAGCGTGAGATCGACGCCCGACCCGGCGAGCCACGCCGTCTCCGGCCGAACGCCGACCGCGATCAGGACCGTGTCCGCGGGGATCCGTTCGCCGTCCCGGAGGTGCACCGCGTCGGGCTCGACGGCATCGACCGCGTCGCCGAGCCGAAGGTCCACGTCCGACCACCACGGCAGCATCCGCTGCCCGCACGACGCCGGCAGCGCCGAGGCGAGCGGAGTGGGCAGCGCCTCCACGACCGTGACGCGGACGCCTGCCCGCACGGCGGCGGTCGCCACCTCGGCGCCGATCCAGCCGGCTCCGACGATGACCAGGCGGGCCTCCGGGCGCAGCCGGGCGCGCAAGGCCAGCGCGTCCGCATGGGTCCGCAGCGTCACGGCCGTCTCAGCGCCTGGCAGCCGGACTGGGGACGCGCCGGTCGCCAGGACCAGGCCGTCGTAGGCCAGCTCGCCGGAATCGGTCGCCAGCAGGCCCTCGGCCGTCAGCCCGGCGGCCCGTCGCCGGAAAAGCCGGGTCACCTCGAGCGCATCCCAGTCGGCGTCGAGGGTCGTGTCGTCGACCTCGCCCATGAGCAGAGCCTTGGACAGCGGGGGCCGGTCGTACGGGGGGTCCGGATCCGCGCCGACCAGGGTCAGCGCCCCGGTGTAGCCCTGCCCGCGCAGCGCGACGACCGTCTGCAGCCCGGCCAGCCCTGCGCCCACGACGATGACCCGGTCCACGACGGCGACCTTAGGCGGGCGGCGTAAATGACACCGGTGTAGTACTTCGATCCCGTAACAACTGTCACTCAAGTCACAGCAGCCACAGCAGACACGACAGGATCAATCACCACACGTCCGGCACGAACCCACCGCCGCCGGGCCTTCGTCCTCGACCGGAAGGACTCCGGCCATGCCCCGTCCACCGACCGCCCCCCGCCTCGGGCGGGTTCGCCTGCGCCGCATTTGCCGCCTCGTTGCCGTCCCGCTGCTGCTCGCCGGGCTCGTCACGGCGGGCTCCCCCGGCTGGGGCTCCTACACGATCCGCCGCGGCGACACGCTCGGTGCGATCGCCGCGCGCTACGGCACCACCGTGAGCCGCCTGGTCGAGGTGAACCGGCTGCCCGGCAGCGGAAACCTCATCTACGCCGGCGAGTCGCTGCGGGTGCCGAGGGCCCAGCGGGCCGCGGCCAGCCGGATCGTCACGATCAGGCGCCATCACCGTGTCGTTGCCGGGGACAGCCTGATCAAGATCGCCAAGAGGTACGGCGTGAAGCCGGCCGTCATCGCCCGGGCCAACAGGCTGCCCGCGTCGCTGGTCGTGCGGCTGGGCGACACGCTCGTCGTACCGGTCACCCGCAGGATTGCCAGCTCCGCCGCGACGAGCAGCGCCAACTCGTTCGCGGGCCGCACCTACGCGTCATCGGTCGTGTCGTCGGCGGCTCGCAACCGAGCCGTGCTGGCCAACCGCCACGTGCCGGGCCGGGACGCGATGCGGGCGCTGATCGTGAGCACCGCGAAGCGGAACGGCGTCGACCCAAGCCTGGCGCTTGCGATCAGCTGGCAGGAGTCGGGCTTCAACATGCGGAGGGTCTCGGTCGCCAACGCGATCGGCGCGATGCAGGTGATCCCGTCCACCGGTGCGTGGGTCTCCTCGGTCGTGGGCCGCCGGCTCGACCTGCTCAACGCGCGAGAGAACGTCACCGCGGGCGTGGTCCTGCTCAAGATCCTCACCCGCTCAGCGAGCCTGCGCACCGCCGTGGCCGGCTACTACCAGGGCCTGAAGTCGGTGCGTGAGCGTGGGATGTTTTCTGACACCAAGCGGTACGTCGCGAACATCCTGGCTCTGAGGAAGCAGTTCGGGGGGCGCTAGCGCGACATCGCCGAGCGCGGCGGTCCCCAGGTGCGCAGCGCGCGCGACGTAGACTCGCCGGGTGGACACGACTCTTCAGGACCCCCTGGTCGGGCGCGTCCTCGATGGTCGATACCACGTCGAGTCGCGACTGGCGCGCGGCGGCATGGCCACCGTCTATCTGGCGCTGGACCGCCGGCTCGACCGCACGATCGCCGTCAAGGTCATGCATCCCCAGCTGGCCGAGGACGAGGAGTTCGTGTCCCGGTTCATCCGGGAGGCCAAGTCGGCCGCCCGGCTGTCCCACCCCAACGTCGTCGCCGTCTACGACCAGGGGGCCGACGACGGGGCCGTCTTCCTGGCGATGGAGCACGTCGCCGGCCGGACCCTGCGTGACCTGATGCGGGAGAAGGGTCGGCTCAGCCCCCGCCAGACCCTGGAGATCATGGAATCGGTGCTGGCCGCCCTCGGCGCTGCCCACCACGCCGGCATCGTGCACCGTGACGTAAAGCCGGAGAACGTCCTTCTCGCCGACGATGGGCGCATCAAGGTCGCCGACTTCGGCCTTGCCCGGGCCGTCTCCGGCGGCACCAACCACACCTCGGCCACCGGTGTCCTGATGGGCACGGTCGCCTACCTGTCCCCCGAGCAGGTCGAACGCGGCGTCGCCGACCCGCGCAGCGATGTCTACGCCGCCGGCATCCTGATGTTCGAGATGCTCACCGGCGCCAAGCCCTACGACGGCGAGACGGCGATCCAGGTCGCCTACCGCCACGTCCACGACGACGTACCGGCCCCGTCTTCGATGGTGCCCGGCCTGCCGTCCGG
>JBDUAP010000368.1:0-2997 GCA_040004585.1 Sporichthyaceae bacterium | reverse complement strand
GGATGGGCTGTGCGGTCGCGGACATCAGCGCCGCGATCACGATCAGGGCCGCGGCCAGCGCCAGTTCGACGCGGACGGCGGATCGCAGTTGGTCCACCGCCGCCAGACGGCGCGCGCGCCGCCGCCCGATCCGCGAGGGCGGGCACGAAGCTGAATGCGTTGGCTGCGGCGAAGAGCAGGACGCTCACCCACAGCGCGAGCTTGGCGGTGAGCGCGATGCCCCACCACGTCTGACCGAGGTCAGCGACGGCCGTGATCTGGATCAGCGCGCCATATCCCCCTGTGAGCAGGACGATGATTATGGCCACCTGGGCGATGAGCGAGTACCTGCTGAAGAGCGCCGCGGCTGAGTCACCCATGACCTCGAGGTCCTTGCCTGCCACGCTGCGTGCGGCGGGCAGCCCGGCGAGCGCGAGCGCCAGCAAACCTCCGGTCCAGACTCCCGCAGCCGACAGGCGGGCGAGGTCGAGCAGCACCGCGACCGGCCGATCGACCACGACGGCGGCCGCGTGACTGGACAGTGAGAAAGTGAGAAGGATGACGACTGACCCGGCAAGACCGGCGACCAATCGTCCACCGGCCGGCTTCCGTCCGCCGGTGCCCACCGTCAGCACCACTGCAGTTAGGACCACGGCGCAAATCCTGAGCAGCAGCAAAATCCCTGTTCGTGTCCCGGCCGACACCTCGACCAGGGGTCCGGATCCGCTGGCGGTGTCCACCAGGACAGCCGCCGTGCCGACCAAGGCCGCACTGGCAGCCACGAGTAGCGGTCGGTGCATGCGCCGGCAGGTCTCGTCGACCAGTCCTGCGCCGATGGCGCCCAGGCGACGTCGCGCAGGCACTAGCACCAGGGGAGGAAACGCCGAGAGGCCAACGAGGGAGAGCGCCCCCGCGGCCGCGAGAGCGCGGCCTGTCCCTCCGAGCATCGTCGGTCCTCCGCCTGCGGAGCTGCTCGCCCCGACCAGCGGAGTCGAAGGATGGCCGATCGCAAACTAGAACTGACCTTCCACGGGGTGCCCGTCCACGGACAGCACTCGCCAGCTGACGGCGTACGTGCCGTCCGGTAGCGACTTCGGCAGGGCCACGACCAAGGAGTCGCCGTCGTGTGGGTCGATCCCCGGGCTCAGCCCCTCCACGGCCTTGCCGTCAGGGCCGACGATCCTGATGGCCTGCACCGTCACCTCGACGGGCTCGTTGAAGGTTAGCCGCACCGACGACGGCTGGTCGGCCACGACACTGCCTTGGGTCGGGCTTGCCTCAACGAGGGAGGCGTGAGCTACCGCGGGCCCCGCGGTGGCGACGATCGCGCACGCGGCAGCGACCAGTGTCACGAGGACGTATCCCACTCGACGTCTGCCGCTCATCATCAGGCCCCTGCCGTGTTCATCTCCATGAATGCTGCCAGACCAGCCGCCGACAAGGTGCCGGGATCAGCAAGGTCACCGTGGCCAGCAGCAACCCCGCTCCGGGGCGACGTGATCACCTCGGCAGCGGGGCTGCCTGACTCAGGAGCTCCGATGCTCGCCGTACTGCCAGAGAGCACCTTCGACGTGTCGTCAACGAACTCCTGTTACTGCGGCGTGACAAGGTTCGACCTTTCCGACGGTGGGCTGCCGCCGAGTGCGTTGACCGCCACCACTTCGAATCTGTAGGTGTTGGCGGAGAGCGAGAACACCTTCGACCGAGCTGCCGCCCCCACCTCGACCGTGATCGGTGGGGCGATCGGTGTGACCCCGTCCGTGTCCATCATCAACGCGCTGACCCGGTAACTCGTGATCGGCGAACTACCGTTGGATAGTGGCGGCGACCAGGTGATTGTTGCCGTCCGCGCCCCGCCTGCCGGGCCGGGGGTTGCGGTGCCGATGACGGGCGGATCCGGACGGGTCGGGAGGCATCGGAGCTGGCCGGCAGGAGCAGGACAGACGCTCGGCCGCGGGAACACCCGCTGCAGGCCCCACATCCCAGCCTTGGTGAAGACGCGGCGCAGGTCGCCGTAGAAGTAGTCGCCCGGCTCCTGCATACGGCCACCGGCTCCGCCGATGATCTTCGCAGTGAGCATTTCCCACGGGCCGACGCCACGGGTCTCCAGCGAGTCCGAGTACGGGATGAGCGGATCGAGCGAGAACGACAGACCTCCCACGGTGAACGAATGCATCTGTTCGCTGCCCGGTGCCACGAACGCATGGATGATCGTGGGGTCGCCGGCGTAGGACTTCAACAGGGGTGTCGCGGGGTCACCGAACACTACGGAGCTGAACGCGTTGCCCGAACTCTCGACGCGCGGGGCCCGCTTGTAGTTTCACCACGTCCGACGTCGGCTTCTCAGCGTTGATGGGATACGGCATGAAGCTCGAACCCAGCTGCCGCTCGTCGTCGGCCATCGCGAGTGTGAAGTCGCGATAGCTCTGGCCGCCGGGGACGGAGACGTCGACTGCGGAGCCGACATCGGTCTTCGCACCGGTCTTCGAGTCGGTCGAGACCGAGCCCTTCGGCTCGACGGTGTACGCCCCGTACAGGCCGCCCTTCGCCGTGTCCAGACCGGCCAGGTCGCCGATCACGCCACCGGCCAGTGACGGGTCGCCGACGTAGTACCGGTAGGTCTGGCGCTGGCCGTCCGCGACAGTCGTCGACGGGTTCCAGCCGACATCGACGCCGCTGGAGGCGACACCACTGTCCAAGCCGGACAGGTGGAAGCCCACTGACGTCTTGGTCTGGTTCCAGAAGTTCACAGTGACGCAGTCGCCGACGCGCACGTGCATGACAAGCGGCTCAGGGTGCAATGTGCCGGCGAGCACGTTGGCCACCTTGCTGGTCGGCACGTAGACGTACCGTGAAGCGTTTGACCCGTTCGGCTCCCGGGCCGCCGAGATGTCGAAGCTGTGCTGCACGGCGGTGCTGGGACACGGGTTTCCCGCGTCGGTCGACGGCGGCGGTGCGCCTCCGGTCCGGGTAGGCAGCGGCGATGCTGCCGATACCGATTCACCAGGCAATGGCTGC
>JBDUAP010000059.1:0-10114 GCA_040004585.1 Sporichthyaceae bacterium | reverse complement strand
AAGAAGTCCGCGACAAAGAAGTCCGCGACAAAGAAGTCCGCGACAAAGAAGTCGACCGCCACCGGGACGAGCGGATGAGCACCGAGGATTCGCACGAGGCCGACCGGCCGCCGGTCGCTTCCACCGAGACGGCGCCCGGGGACCCGCGAGTCGACGCCGCGCTGCGTCGTGCCAGCGAGCTCGCCGCCACGTCCCCGGCCGAGCACGTCGAGATCTACGAAGACGTCCACCGCAGCCTGCAGGAGGTCCTTGCCGATGCGTCCGGCCAACCAGGGGCGCCCGCAACCACCGAGGTGCCGGGGAAGTCCGCCGAGGCCGGAGACGCCGTCAGGTGAGTCGGCGAGCGCGCCTGGACACCGAGCTGGTTCGGCGTGGGCTTGCCCGCTCGCGTGAGCAGGCTGCCGCGCTGGTCGAAGCCGGCCGGGTAAAGGTGGCCGGTCGTCCGGCGGTCAAGGTGGCTACCCAGGTGATGACGGGTGAGCCCATCGTCGTCGCGCCGCCCGACACCGGCAAGGACTACGTGTCCCGTGGTGGCCACAAGCTGGCCGGCGCTCTGGACGTCTTCCAGGCCGGCGGTCTCCAGGTCGAGGGACGGCGTGCCCTCGACGCCGGCGCGTCCACGGGCGGCTTCACCGACGTGCTGCTCCGTCGCGGCGCGGAGCATGTGGTGTGCGTCGATGTGGGCTACGGCCAGCTCGCCTGGTCCCTGCAGTCTCATCCGCGGGTGACCGTTCTTGATCGGACCAATGTGCGCGACCTGGATCCCGCCGCGGTCGGATCGCCGGTCGGCCTGGTGGTCGCCGACCTGTCGTTCATCTCCGTGCGGCTGGCACTTCCCGCGCTGCTCCGGTGCGCCGAGCCCGACGCCGACGTCGTCCCGATGGTCAAGCCCCAGTTCGAGGTCGGCCGCGAGCGGCTTACTCAGGGCGGAGTCGTGCGCGACCCGGCCCTGCGTGCGAAGGCTGTCCGCATAGTGGCGAGCACGGCGTACGACGACCTGGGCCTGGGCGTGCTGGGCGTGACCGCCAGCCCACTGCCGGGGCCAGCGGGCAACGTGGAGTACTTCCTTTGGCTGCGTCGAGGTGCGCCTGCCCTCATCGAAGACGACCTGTCCGCAGCGGTCGAGGCAGGGCCGCAATGACCGCGGGGTCCCGCCGCGAGGTGCTGCTCGTCTCGCACACCCGCAGGTCCGACGTACCTGTCACGGTGCGTAAGGCGGCTGAGCAGCTCGCGGCACGAGGTGTGACGGTGCGGGTTCTCAAGGACGAGGTGCCCGAACTCGGCCTCCGCGATGCCACGGTCGTCGACGCCGGCCCATCAGCAGCTGAGGGCTGCGAGCTCGTCATCGTCTTCGGCGGCGACGGCACCCTGCTGCGGGCGGCCGAGCTCGGTAGGGCCAGCCGCACACCCCTCCTGGGCGTCAACCTCGGTCATGTCGGGTTCCTGGCCGAGGCCGAGCCGGAGAACCTGGATTCGGTGGTGGCCCGGGTCCTCGCCCGGGACTACACCGTCGAGGAGCGGATGACCATCGACGTCACGGTCACCGTGGGAGACACCCCGGTGATCCGTGACTGGGCGCTGAACGAGGCATCGGTGGAGAAGGGCAGCCCGGAGCGGATGCTCGAGCTGGTGGCCGAGGTCGACGGCCGGCCGTTGTCCCGCTGGGGCTGTGACGGCGTCATTTTCGCAACGCCCACCGGCTCCACCGCCTATGCCTTCTCGGCCGGCGGGCCGATCGTGTGGCCGGAAGTGGCTGCCCTGCTGCTCGTGCCGATCAGCGCGCACGCCCTGTTCGCCCGGCCGATGGTGGTCTCGCCGGAGTCGGTGTTGGCGGTCGAGGTGGTCTCCGACAATTGGGGTGCGGGGGTCATGTGGTGCGACGGGCGGCGTCGCGTCGAGCTGCCCCAGGGGGCCAGGGTGCAGGCCTGCCGTGGCGAGCGGCCGGTGTTGCTGGCAAGGCTGCAGACCGCGCCCTTCACTGACCGGCTGGTGCGCAAGTTCGACCTGCCGGTCTGGGGGTGGCGAGAACGCCGTCCTGACGGGGGTGACGCGTAGGCTCGCGCCGTGCTGGAGGAGATGCGCATCCGTGGCCTCGGCGTGATCGACGACGCCGTTCTCCCGCTCGCGGCCGGGCTGACCGTCATCACCGGTGAGACCGGGGCCGGCAAGACGATGGTCGTGTCCGGGCTGGGCTTGCTCTTCGGCGGCCGCGCCGACAGTGGAGCTGTCCGGTCGCCGTCCGGCACCGCGCTGATCGAGGGCAGGTTGCGCACCGCACCCGACGGGCCGGCTGCCCAGCGGGCCGTCGAGGCCGGCGGCGAGCTCGACGACGACGTCCTCCTGGTGGCCCGCTCGGTCTCGGCCGAGGGGCGGTCGCGCGCTCACGTCGGTGGTCGGGCCGTGCCCGTCGGTGTCCTGGCAGAGCTCGCCGAGTTCTGCGTTGCCGTGCACGGACAGTCCGACCAGTCGCGGCTGCTGCAGCCGAGCCGCCAGCGCGAAGCACTCGACCGTTATGCCGGTGCGGCGGTGGCACGTCCCATGGTCGGCTACCTGACGGCGTACGACGAGCTGCGGGCCCTTCAGGACGAGCTGGCCGAGCTGACCACCCGGGCCCGGGAGCGGGCCCAGGAGGCCGACCTGCTCCGGTTCGGGCTCGAGGAGATCGAGTCGGTCGACCCGCAGGTCGGCGAAGACGTCGATCTGGCGCACGAGGAGGACCGGCTGGCCCACGCCGACGCCCTGCGCGGTGCGGCCACCATGGCTCGAGCCGCACTGGTCGCCGACGCCGCGACCGGCGACGCAGACGGTGACGCGGACACCCTGGTGAGTGCGGCGGCGGGCAGCCTCGAGAGCGAGGGAGGCCACGACCCGGCGCTCGCCGAGATGGCCGGCCGGCTGCGCGAGGTCGGCTACCTCGTGGCAGATGTCGCCGCCGACCTGTCCTCCTATGTCGCCGGCATCGAGACCGACGCTGCCCGGCTGGCCACGGTCAGCGAGCGTCGCGCCGCCATCGGCCGGCTGACCCGCAAATACGGTGACAACGCGGCCGACGTGCTGGCCTGGGCGCAGCGCTCCGCTGCCCGGCTCACGACGCTGGAGGGTGACGACGAGCGGATCGTCCTGCTGCAGGAGCGCGAGGGCGTGCTGCGCGACGAGCTCGCATCGCTCGCCAGCGCGACGTCGCAGGCGCGGAGCAAGGCAGCCGTGCGGTTTGCCACCACGGTCTCGGGCGAGCTCGCCGCGCTGGCAATGCCGCAGGCACGCGTCGAGGTGTCGGTGGAGCAGGCCGAGAGCCCGTCCGGCCTCGAGGTGGCCGGCCGCCGGCTCGCATTCGGCGCGCACGGTATCGATGACGTCGAGATGCTGCTGTGTCCGCATCCCGGGGCACCTGCTCGACCTTTGCAGCGCGGCGCGTCCGGCGGCGAGCTGTCGCGTGTGATGCTCGCGGTCGAGGTGGTGTTCGCCGGTGCCGACCCGGTGCCGACCTTCGTGTTCGACGAGGTCGACGCCGGAGTCGGAGGCAAGGCCGCCGTCGAGGTCGGTCGGCGGCTGTCCCTGCTGGCTCGCACCGCTCAGGTCATCGTGGTCACCCACCTGCCCCAGGTCGCCGCCTTCGCCGACCAGCATCTCGTCGTACGCAAGACCAGCGACGGCTCCGTCACCAGCAGCGGCGTGAGCGTCCTCGACGACGCCGAGCGCGTGCAGGAGCTCTCCCGCATGCTCGCCGGCATCGAGGAGTCCGCGGCCGCCCAGACACATGCGAGCGAGCTGCTGGAGGCGGCCCGGGCCAGCAAGGCCGGGTGACCTGGGTCACGCGGCTTTGCTGGCCGGATTGCCGGTACGCGCCGTTTCAGGTCCCCGGGACCGTCGACCTCGCGTGGCAGGATGGAGCGCGATGAAGATCGCGACCCTTCGGCGTGCCCGGCGGGAGCCGGAGCTGCCTGGGGTGACCGGCACCGCTCGGGTCGACGCGCGCACCAAGAACCTCACCAAGCGGCTGCGGCCCGGCGACATCGCCGTGATCGACCACCTCGACCTGGACAAGGTGAGCGCAGAAGCGCTCATCGGTGCCCGCGTGGCAGCCGTCGTGAACGCCGCTCCCAGCACGAGTGGGCGATACCCCAACCTCGGCCCCGAGATCGTCGTGGCCGCCGGGGTGCCCCTGCTCGACGGCGTTGGACCCGAAGTGATGCGCGCCGTCCAGGAGGGCGAGCGCCTTCGGTTGCACGAGGACACGCTCTACCGCGAGCACGACGTGGTCGCCAAGGGCGAGGTGCTGACCGTGGACAGCGTCCGGGCGGCGATGGAACAAGCCCGGGCCGGCCTCGCCGTACAGCTCGAGGCCTTTGCCGGCAACACGATGGAATACCTCCGCCAGGAGCGCGAGCTCCTGCTTGACGGGGTCGGCGTGCCCGACATCCGCACCCGCATCGACGGCCGCCATGCGCTGATCGTGGTTCGCGGCTACCACTACAAGGAAGATCTGGCGATCCTGCGGTCCTACATCCGTGAGTTCCGGCCGGTCCTGATCGGGGTCGACGGCGGGGCGGACGCGTTGCTCGAGAGCGGCTACCGGCCGGCCCTGATCGTCGGCGATATGGACTCGGTCTCCGACCGCGCTCTCGGCTGTGGGGCCGAGCTAGTCGTGCATGCCTATCGCGACGGAGGCGCGCCCGGGCTGGCCCGCCTCGAGGAGTTGGGCGTGCCCAGCGTGATCTTCCCCGCGACCGGCACCAGCGAGGACGTGGCGATGCTGCTCGCCGACGACAAGGGCGCCGAACTGATCGTCGCCGTGGGCACCCACGCGACCCTGGTGGAGTTCCTCGACAAAGGTCGGTCCGGCATGGCCAGCACGTTCCTCACCCGGCTGCGCGTGGGCGGCAAGCTGGTCGACGCCAAGGGGGTGAGCCGGCTCTACCGCAGCCGGGTCTCGAGCGCCCAGCTCTCGCTGCTGGTGGTGGCCGGGATCTTTGCACTGGTGGTCGCGATGGTCGCGACCGAGGGCGGCCGAGTCGCCATCACCGTGCTCCAGGCACGGTGGGACTCCTTCTACTTCTGGCTTCAGGGGCTCTTCTGACGTGATCGACTTCCGCTACCACATCGTCTCGCTCGTCGCCGTCTTCCTCGCGCTCGGCGTCGGCATCGTGCTCGGCTCCGGCCCCTTGGACGAGCAGATCCAGGGCGCGCTGCAGACCCAGACCGACGACCTGCGAGCCCAGCAGCGTGACCTGCGCACCCAAGTCACCGACCTCCAGCACCAGGTCGCGGTGGGGGAGCAGCTCGCCCAGGAGATCCTCGACCCACTCACGGCTAACCAGCTGACCGATCGCAGCGTCGAGATGTTCGTGCTGCCCGGTGCAAACAAGGACATCGTCAGCAACGCCACCAAGGCGCTCGAGAGGGCCGGCGCGACGGTGAACGGGACCGTGACCATCACCAATGTCTACGTCGATCCCACCAAGGCCAAGGCGCCCCTCGAGGACCTCGTTCTTCGCCTGGTGCCGCCGGGCGTGGAGTTCCCTGCCGGTGCCACCCCCATCGAGCGCGTCGGCACCGTCGTGGCCCGGTCCACCGTCGCCAGCAGCCGTCCCGACACTCAGCGCGTCGACCAACGGGCTGCTGAGGTGCTGGCCGGCCTGCAGGAGCTCGGCGCCATCAAGGTCAGCGGCGAGCCAGGCCGACGCGCCGACCTGGCCGTCGTCGTCGCCCCCGCGCCTGCCGGTGACAAGGCCGACCCCAACGCGGTCAAGGCGTCCAACGAGGCGCTGCTCGGGTTGGTCGCCGCGCTGGACGCCGGCAGTCGAGGGGCCGTCGTAACCGGGCCTCGGGTCGCCGGCAACGCCGGTGGGTTCATCGACCTGGTGCGCAGGTCCGACAGCTTGGCGCAGGGCGTTTCCACGGTTGACCTCGCCGACTCGACGATCGGCCAGATCGGACTGGTGCTCGGGCTGGTGGAGCAGACCCGCGGCGCCGCCGGTGACTACGGCAGTGGAAGCGGAGTGGACAGCGTGCTCCCCAACGTCTTCGGCGCCGGCGGCTCGTGACGCTGGCCGGCCTCGTCGGGTCGGCCGCGGCCGGAGCGGCCGCGACGGCCGCGGCCCAGCACCTGCTCACCGGCCACCCGCCCGGCGGTCGGCAGCGGTGGGCGCGCACCAACCACTGCGGCGGGCCGGTCACCCTGCTCGAAGGACCTGTGGTGGCTGCCGGGCTGGCCGCGGCCGCGCTGGTCACGCCTGGGCTGACTGGCCGGGTCCGGGTCGGCGCTGCCGTCGCAGCACTGGGGGCTGGCGGCTTCGGGGGCTACGACGACCTGGCCGGTAGCGGGGACCACCGGGGTCTGCGCGGTCACCTCGGTGCGTTGCAAAACGGTGAGCTCACGAGCGGAGCCGTCAAGATCATGGGTATCGGAGCGACCGGGCTGGCGGCAGCGGCCCTCGTCGGACGACGCGGCACCAGCCTCATCACTGCCGGCGCAGTCGTCGCGGCGACGGCGAACCTCATCAACCTGCTCGACCTGCGACCTGGTCGGGCGCTGAAGGCAAGTCTGGTGCTGGCAGTACTCGACGGGCGAGGCAGCGGCGACTCGGCCCGGCTCGCGGCGGTCGCGGCCGGTTCTGCAATGGCTGTACTTCCCGACGACCTTAGCGAGCGGAGCATGCTCGGCGACGCCGGCGCGAACGCACTCGGTGCTGTGCTCGGCCTGGCCGCCGTGGCCGCCGACGCCGGACGGGGCCGCCTCGCCGGCCGGTTGGCCGCACTCACCGCGCTGACGCTTGTCAGCGAGAAGGTCAGCTTCACCACAGTGATCGAGGCGACGCCCGGTCTTCGCGAACTCGACCGGATGGGCCGTCGCCCGCCCTCGCCGTGAGTGTGCGCCGAGCGTTGGTCGTGCCCGCCGGCCTGGCCGGCGCGGCGCTGCTGATCGCCGGGGTGACGGCGCTGAGCCGGGTGCTGGGGTTCGGCCGGTGGCTCGTGTTCTCCGAGACCGTCACCGACTCCTGCCTCGGCACCGCCTATTCGACCGCCAACATGCTCCCGAACATCGTTTTCGAGGTGGTCGCCGGCGGTGCGCTGGCCAGCGCCGTCGTACCGCTGATCGGTGCGCAGCTTGGCCGTGGCGATGCCGAGTCGGTTCGCCGTACGGCGTCGGCGCTGCTGACCTGGTCGGTCCTGGTGTTGACGCCGATCGCGTTGCTCGGCATGGCAGTTGCTGGGCCGTTGATGAGCGCTCTGATCGGGACGCCGCGCGGCTGCGACGGATTGTCAGCGGTGGACGTTGCTACGCGGATGTTCGTGTTCTTCGCGCCGCAGATCCCGATGTACGGCCTCGCGGTCGTGTGCGGCGGGATCCTCAACGCACACCGCCGGTTCCTCGCGGCGGCCGCGGCTCCGCTGGTCTCGACGGCCGTCGTCATCAGTGCATACGTGGCTCTCGGCATCGGCTATGAAGGCAGCCGTGATGACCTGACCGCCCTGCCGCGCCGTTGGGAAGTGGTGCTGGCAGCCGGGACCACGGCCGGCGTCCTCGCACTCGCAATCACGACGGTCCTACCGGTGGCCCGCTTGCGACTGCGGCTGCGCCCGACGCTGCGCTTCCCGACCGGTGTCGCGCCGCAGGCACGTGCCCTGGCGATCGCGGGCATCGCGGGGCTCGTAGCGCAGCAGGTCTCCGTGCTCGTAGTGATCGTGCTGGCCAACCGCGAGGGTGGTGCCCTGAACCTCTACCAGTACGCCTGGGCCGTCTACCTGTTGCCGTACGCCGTGCTCGCCGTGCCGATCGCCACCAGTGCCTTCACCGCCCTGGCGCAGCAGACCGGGCGCGACGACTACACCGCGTTCACGCGAATCACGGCGGCGACAACGCGTGCCGTCGTGCTTGTGTCGCTCGTCGGGGCAGCCTTGCTGGCCGGCACGGCGGAGCCGGTCGCCCGGATGTTCCTCGCCGGTGCCGACGGCACCGCGGCTCCCTGGCAGCTCGGCTGGGCGCTCGCAGCGTTCGCGCCGGGCCTGGTCGGCTACGGACTGGTGGCGCATCTGGGCCGGGTTCTCTATGCGCAGCACGCCGGCCGCGCCGCGGCGTTCGCGACCGTGACTGGGTGGGTCGTGGTCGCCTTGGCGTCCATCGTGCTCGTCGCCGTGGTGCCGGTGCGATGGACTGTGCCGGCGATCGGTGCAGCCAACTCGATCGGGATGCTGGTGGCTGCCGCGCTGCTGCTCGGCGCCCTTGCCCGTCGTACCGGCGGTGGCAGCCTCGCCGGAGTCGCCCGCGCGGCTGGCGCGGGCGTCGTCGGTGCGGTTCTGGGAGCTGGCGCGGCGGCGGGTGCCGCGGCCGTGCTGGCACTCGACGGCAAGCTCGCCAACGGTCTCCTTGCGTGCGCTCTCGCGGTGCTGGCTGGTGCGGTGTGCGCGGGGGTGGTCCTCGTGCTCGACGGCCGTGACCTGCGCGCGCTGATCAGCCGCCGGTACGCCGATGGCTGACCCGCGCCGGCTGCGGATAGCCCTCGTGCTGGGCAGCAGCGCCGGCGGGGTCGGACGCCACGTCGCCGCACTGGCCGCCGGGCTGGTCGGCGCCGGTCACGACGTACTCGTCGTCGGCCCGGCGGCGACCGAGACGGCGTTCGGCTTCGTCACCGCCGGTGCGACGTTTCGCGCGTGCGAGGTGAGCGATCGGCCGAGGCCCGGAGGCGACCTCGTCGCGGTGGCACGGTTGCGTGGCCTGCTGCGCGGCGCCGACGTCGTGCATGCGCACGGGTTGCGCGCTGGAGGTCTCGCGGCGCTCGCGCTGCGCACGCGGCGTGCGCGGCCTGCGCTCGTGGTGACGCTGCACAACGCCCTGCTCGCTGGTGGCGCGGTGGCGCTCGCCTACCGGGCGCTCGAACGGCTGGTGGCGCGTGGCGCCGCTGTGGTGCTGGCGGTGTCGGCGGATCTTGAGAAACGGATGCGGGGGCTCGGAGCCCGGCGGGTGGGGCATGCGGTTGTGCCCGCGCCGCGTGCGGACCGCTCGATGCGCGACCCCGCCATGACCCGCTCCGAGCTCGGTGGCGACGGCCCGCTCGTCGTCACCGTGGGCCGGTTGGCCGAGCAGAAAGGCCTACCGCTGCTGCTCGAAGCGATAGGCCTGCTCCGCGGTCGTTCGCCGGCACCGCTGTTCGTGCTCGCGGGTGAAGGCCCACTCGAGGAGATGGTGCGGCGCCGGATCTCCGACGAGGACCTGCCGGTGCGGCTGCTCGGGCGGCGCGACGACGTTGCCGACCTGCTCGCCGCCGCTGACCTGGTGGTGGTCCCGAGCAGCTGGGAGGGTCAGCCGCTCGTCGTACAGGAGGCCCTTCGTGCCGGTGCACCGCTGGTCGCCACCGCGGTCGGCGGCATCCCGGACCTCGTGGGTGACGCGGCCGTCCTGGTGCCCTACGGCGACCCAGCCGCCCTCGCGGATGCGATAGCCAAACTCCTGGATGACCCGGCCGGACGGGACTGGCTGGCGGCGACCGCCCGCGCACGAGCCGCCGAGCTACCCGGCGACGCGGACGCCGTCGACGCGGCGCTGGCGGTCTACCGCCAGTTGTGCTGATAGTCTCGAAGCCCGTGGACGGACTGATTCTTCAGTCGCACACCTGACCACGGGAGCCCCATGGCCGCGACGCAGACGACCAAACACATCTTCGTGACGGGCGGCGTCGCCTCCTCCATCGGCAAGGGCCTCACGGCGTCCGGTCTCGGACATCTGCTGCGCTCCCGCGGGCTGCGCGTGACGATGCAGAAGCTCGATCCCTATCTCAACGTCGATCCCGGCACGATGAACCCGTTCCAACACGGTGAGGTGTTCGTCACCGACGACGGTGCGGAGACCGACCTCGACATCGGGCACTACGAGCGGTTCCTCGACCGTGACCTGCATGGCTCGGCCAACGTGACCACCGGTCAGATCTACTCGGCGGTCATCGCCAAGGAACGGCGCGGGGAGTACCTCGGCGACACCGTGCAGGTCATCCCGCACATCACCAACGAGATCAAGGCCCGGATCCGGGCGATGGCCGCCGACGACGTCGACATCGTCATCACCGAGATCGGCGGCACCGTCGGCGACATCGAGTCGCTGCCGTTCCTCGAGGCGGTG
>JBDUAP010000367.1:0-3030 GCA_040004585.1 Sporichthyaceae bacterium | reverse complement strand
CCGGCCGGGACGGGGTCGCCCACCGCAACGCCCCGAAGGTGGGCTGGTGCTGGGCTGGAAACCGGCACACCTGGCTCGGCTTCGCCTCCGCAGCCCAGCGGCATCCGCTCACGGACTAGGCACCACCTGTGCAGACGTCCACGGTCAGCTTCGAGGTCGAGACACCGAAGACCGAGCCACCGCCGACGGCGTCAGGAACCACCACCACCAGCCCGGCGCCGGGAAGCTGGTCATGCCGGGGCGGGATCGCCCCTTCCGGCTGCGACGTGTCGTCGGGACCGTGGAATGTGGGTCGCGTCATAGCGGAGTCCTCCTGAGTGCCTCTGCGTGACCGTGAGAAACCCTGCTCCTTCCACGGGGCCTCCACTAGGAGGTGTGCACACCCCCCCAACACCGCGGGTGCAGGTCAACGACCTGGACACGACCAGCCCAGCCCCTCCCTTCCAAGCTGGCCATGCCGGTTCGATCCCGTTCACCCGGTCCTCAAGCCCTGACCAGCACGAATGCATATCGATCAACGCCTCGCGACGCATCACTTGAGGTTGTGGTATTCCACGCCTGCGCCGACTGTCCTTCGGAACCATCCGGTGGACAGAGAAGCATCGGCGGACCGGACACGATCATGCACTCAAGAACTCGGCCCGCCAGGAAGCCTGGCGCGGGACACTCACCCGAACTGGACCGAATAACGAGGGGCCGGACACAACGAATACAACGCTTTCTCTACCTCGACTTGGAAGTCGCGATGCACCTTCACCCGGTTGAACACCGGCACGTCATACGCCGCCGGGACCGGCAGCAGACACGACGCCTCACCCGTGTTGAGCATCTCGACCGGGCGGGCGGCGTGCTGCCATGGGATCCGCATCCCGGCCCGCTGGGAGCACCACGCGGTGACACGTTCCTGCGTCGCAACACCGGCGCCACCGGTTTGTCGGCGACGAACGACGCGAGATGCGCGCCAAGGGCACTGGCCAGTGGTCCCGGCAGGGAGACGGTCGCATCGACGCCTCGGTCTTTGGCAAGTTGGTGTGGATGGTGCCGGCGTCGCTGCGTCGAACTCCGCCGCGGACCCGCGACCGCCGGGATGGCCTGCAGATCCAGGTCGGCGCGGGTGAGTGCGAGGAGTTCTCAGCAGCCCGCCGCGCGTGGTTTGCGGACCTCTACGAGCAGTCGGCCGACTTCACCGCCCTGATGCAGCGGTTCGACCCCGACGGCGTGCTGCGGAACGACCTGCTCGCGGAGGACTTCCCGTGGACGCGCTGATGCGCGAGGTCAAGTCTCCGGCGAAGGCGTCGATAGGACCTGGGGCCCCGAGCTCCCATGAAGGGACGCATGAGCAGCGCCACCGGCACGCGGAGCCACCCGGCTGACGGCCGGGATCCGGCGGCCGGCTCGGCGATCGGGTCAGCCGCCCTGCGACGCGTCGACGCGCACCCGCTCCTCGTCACGCTCCTCCTCGGGTTGGCAGGATTCCTGCTGGCCGGCAACTGGACCGACACCCCCGCTGATCTCACCCTGTTCGCCAATGCGGGCGGCGCCCTGATCAGGGGCGACTTGATCGGGACATTCGCCGACCCGGCCGTGCAGACCGGGCCCGTGACCGCGCTGTTCATGTTCCTGTTACGCGGTGCCACCGCTTGGACCGGGCCAGTCGCGGCGCCGGCCCAGGTTCTCGTCCTCTGCCTGATCAACGCCGGCTGCCTGGTGACCGCGCTCCGGGTCTCGCTCACCAGAGGCGGCAGCGTCAGGGCGGCGGCGCTGCTCGTCGTCGGACTCCTCGCGGTGGCGCTCGGCGCTCTGAGCACCACCGACGCGCATCCCACCCACGCGGTCATCGCGCTCCTGTGGTTCCTCGCGGTCCGGGCTGCCCGGCGCGGTCGGGCCGACGTGGTGGGCCTCGTGATCGGCGCCGCCTGCGGTCTGGACACCTGGGGCGTGCTCGGGGCCGGCGCCATGCTGGCGCTGCCCTCGGTTCGATTGATGGCCCGTAGCGCGATCGTGGCGGGCCTGGCAGCCGGCGCCTTCTGGCTGCCCTTCCTCGCCGCAGGAGGGGCGCACCTCTTCCAGATGCGTTGGACCCCGGTGCCAGAGTCAGTGCCGTCGCTCTTCTTCGGAATGACACCGGTCCCGTGGTCCTACCGGCTTGCGCAGGGCCTCGTGTGTCTGTTGGCGGGTGCATCGGTCGCCTGGTGGCTCCGGCACTCCGACGACGCCGCGTGGGTGCTGCCCGCTGCCGTCGTCGCGGTACGGATCGTGCTCGACCCGGTCTGGTTCGAGTACTACGGCGTCCCGGTCATCCTGATGCTCCTGGTCGGCGCCGCCACCATGGTTACGCGGGCCCGCGCGTACCCGCGGTCGTGGCCCGATGTCACTGCGTCGGTGCAAACGGCGGTCCGACACCCGCTGCTGGTGGTCTCATCTCCCTTGGCATGGGTGAGCCTCGCACTCCTGCTGCCGCCCGTCACAACGCTGCTCGACAGGCCGCTGTCGGCCTTCGGGCCGTCCATCGTGTGCCTCGGCGTGCTCACGGCCGTGCTACGAGGTCGGACCGAAAGTCCGTTACCAGGAAGGTCGTAATCGCCGCGGGCAGGCTAGTGGGAGACCATGAATTAGTCCAACATGGAACCCCCGACACGAGGACGCGATGGCAGGCACCAACTGGGCGGGCAACATCGCCTACCGCGCCGCCCACCTGCATAGCCCAACCACGATCGAGGAGCTGCAGAGCATCGTCGCCGGCTCCCGCCGCATCCGGCCACTCGGCACGCGGCATTCGTTCAACAGGGTCGCGGACACCGACGGCGACCAGGTCTCCGTCGCGAGGTTGCCGCAGCTGCTCGAGGTTGACGCGGAAGAACGGACCGTCACTATCGCGGCTGGCATGCGGTACGGCGAGCTGGCCGTCCCGCTTCACGATCGCGGCTGGGCGCTGGCCAACCTCGGGTCGCTGCCGCACATCTCGGTCGCGGGAGCAGTCGCCACCGGAACCCACGGCTCGGGAGAGCGCAACGGCAGCCTCGCGACCGC
>JBDUAP010000366.1:0-3035 GCA_040004585.1 Sporichthyaceae bacterium | reverse complement strand
TACGGCGAGCTGTCCGGCCAGCGGATCGACGAGATGGAGCCCGCTGCCGACGCCGACCCGCGCGGCAAGCGCGACCCCCGCGACTTCGCGCTGTGGAAGGGCCACAAGCCGGGCGAGCCGTTGACCGCGTCCTGGTCCACCCCGTGGGGACGGGACCGGCCGGGCTGGCACCTGGAGTGCTCGGCGATGGCCGGCAAGTACCTCGGCGCGGAGTTCGACATTCACGGCGGTGGCGTCGACCTGCGCTTCCCGCACCACGAGAACGAGCAGGCGCAGTCCCGCGCAGCAGGGCGACCGTTCGCGCGGTTCTGGATGCACAACGCGTGGGTCACCACGTCCGGCGAGAAGATGAGCAAGTCGCTCGGCAACTCCCTGCTGGTGTCCGAGGTCGTGAAGCGGGTGCGCCCGATCGAGCTGCGCTACTACCTGGTGGCCCCGCACTACCGCTCGCACGTCGAGTTCTCCTTCGAGGCGCTCGACGAGGCCGCGGCGGCTTTCCAGCGGATCGAGGGGTACGTCGTGCGCGCGACCGAGCTGGTCGGCGACACCGAACCGCGTGCGGGCATTGACTGCGCCGACTTCACCGCCGCGATGGACGCCGACCTGTCGGTCCCGGCGGCGCTGGCGGCATTGCACGAGGTGATCCGCGAGGGTAACAAGTTGGCTGGTGACGGTCCCTCGCCGGCACTGGCAGGCAACCTTGCGTCGGTCCGGTCGATGCTCGACGTGCTCGGCCTCGACCCGCGGAGCGAGGTGTGGCAATCGACCGGGCCGGTGTCGGACCTGCGCGGTGTCGTCGACGACCTGGTGCGCGTTGCTCTGGAGGAGCGGGCCTCCGCGCGCGAGCGCAAGGACTACGCCGCGGCAGACCGGGTGCGCGACGGCCTGGCCGCGTCGGGCGTTGTCGTCGAGGACACCCCCGCTGGGCCGCGATGGACGCTCGGCAAACCGGCTGACCGAGACGGCTGATGGCGGGCAACAGCCAGCGCCGCGGCGCCAAACGAAACCCTGGGTCGAAGAAGGGGCAGACCGTCGGAACCGGCGGTCAGAAACGCCGCGCGCTGCAGGGCAAGGGTCCGACTCCGCCGGCGCAGGACCGCGCCAAGCATCCGGCCGCCCGCCGGGCCAAGGCAACGGCGAAGCGCGCTGCTCCTGGGTCGGCGGCGGGACGCGGCCGGCCGGCCCGGGGGCCGGCGCGCAACCGCGGCGGGTCCGAGGGCCCCGAGACGGTCTCCGGCCGCAATCCCGTCGTCGAGGCGCTGCGGGCGGAGGTGCCAGCAACGGCTCTCTACCTCGCTGAGCGGATCGACTCCGACGACCGCGTCCGCGAGGCGCTCAAGCTTGCGGGTAAGGCGGGCGTCCCCCTGATGGAGGCGCCGCGGGCGGAATTGGACCGGCTGAGCGGCGGCGCGGTGCACCAGGGGCTGGTCCTGCAGGTGCCGCCCTACAGCTACGCGCACCCCGATGACCTGCTCGCTGCTGCTGAGAGAGTCCGTCAGCCCGCGTTGCTCGTCGCGCTCGACGGGGTGACCGATCCGCGCAACCTCGGCGCCGTCGTACGGTCTGCTGCCGCCTTCGGCGCCCACGGCGTGCTCGTGCCGGAGCGGCGCGCCGCCGGGATGACGGCCTCGGCCTGGAAGACCTCCGCCGGCGCGGCCGCGCGGGTGCCGGTGGCGCGGGCCACCAACCTCACGCGTGCGTTGCAGGCCTACCGCTCGGCCGGGTTAGTTGTCATCGGTCTGGACGGTGGCGGGACGATCGACATCGACGCGGTGGAGGCGGCCGCCGACCCGGTCGTCCTGGTGATCGGGTCCGAGGGGCGCGGGCTCTCGCGGCTGGTGCGGGAGTCCTGCGACCTGGTGGCGAGCATCCCGATCGGTGCGGCCACGGAGTCGCTCAACGCCGGCGTCGCCGCCGGGATCGCGCTCTACGAGGTAGCCCGCAAGCGCCGCTAACCGGGGCGGGGGTGGGGGTTAGAGGTCTGCGGTGGGGGTGCCGATCCGGGAGCCCAGCACGGCCGCCTCGTCCGGCTTGTGGGTGAGGACGGAAGAGACGTAGGACTCGGTCGCGGGCATCAGCCCGATGTCACGTCCCTCGCGCTCCGAGAGGAACCATCGGTGCTCGAGCACCTCGTGGTAGATCTCCGCCGGTTCGAGCTTTCCGCGCAGGTCCTTGGGTACGGCGCGGACCACCGGCTCGAACGATTCCAGGAGCCACCGGTGGGCGACGATCTCCTCGTCCTCCCCTTGCACGTTGTTGGCGGCCTTGTAGGCGTCGAGGTCGTTGAGCAGGCGCCGGGCCTGGTTCTCCTCGACATCGAGTCCGGTGAGCCGCAACAACCGTCGGGTGTGGTGGCCGGCGTCGACGACCTTTGGCTCGAGCCGGACGGTGCGCCCATCGATGTCGGTGACGATGGTCAGCTCGGCCACGTCGAAGCCCAGGTCGTTGAGCCGCCGGATCCGGTTGTCGATCCGGTGGCGCTCGCCGGTGTCGAACGTCTCGGGACCCAGCAACTCCTGCCACAGGTTCTCGTAGCGCTCGACCACTTCGTCCGACGTGGCGATGGGGTCGATCGATTCATGCAGCAGGCCACCGGCCTGGAGGTCGAGAAGCTCGCCGGCGATGTTCGTGCGGGCCAGGTCGAGGTCGTAGGCCCGCTGGCCGTCGGACAGGGTTGCGTGCAGGTCACCGGTCTCCGCATCGACGAGGTACGCCGCGAAGGCGCCGGCGTCGCGGCGGAACAACGTGTTCGAGAACGAGCAGTCACCCCAGTAGAACCCAGCGGTGTGCAGACGGACGAGCAAGGCAGCCAGCGCGTCGAGCAGCCGTCGCGCGGTGTCCGGGCGCAGGGTCGAGGAGAACAGCGCGCGGTAGGGCAACGAGAACTGCAGGTGCCGGGTGAGCAGGGCCGAGTCGAGCGGCTCGCCGTTCGCGTCCTCGCGACCAGTCACGACACCGACCGCCTCGACAGCCGGGATGTCCCGACGTTCCAGTTGGCGTAGCAGCCCGTACTCGCGGCGGGCGAGCGCCTCGCC
>JBDUAP010000365.1:0-3041 GCA_040004585.1 Sporichthyaceae bacterium | reverse complement strand
CGTGCTGTTTCCCGACAGCTTCAATCCGCGCGGCCAGCGCGAAGTGTGCACCCAGTTCGAGAGCAAGCGCACCATCCTGCAGGCCAATCGCCGACTTGACGTTCTAGGCGCGCTGGAGTATCTGCGCACGCGCCACGACATCGCGACGCAGCGCGTTGCCTTGCTCGGCTGGTCGCATGGCGGCAGTGCCGTGCTGGCGGCAATCAACGCGCGCTCGCCGGTGATCGCCGCGTATCGGGCGCAGCTCGCCGAGGGCGATGTGTACTTCGTCACCTCGATCGCGTTCTATCCCGGATGCGGCGCGTCGCTGCGCGGTGGCGCCGGCTTTGCGCCCGCGGCGCCGCTGACCATTTTCGTTGGCGAGGCCGACGACTGGACATCGGCGACGCCCTGCGTGGCTTTAGGCAAGGCGCTGGCCGGGCAGCAGCCGTCACTCGACGTACGCACGTATCCGGGTGCGCATCACGGGTTCGATGCGCCAAACCAATTGCCTCCGCGGCACCTGAACGTGCCCAACGGCGTCGTCCCGGGACACGGTGTGACGGTTGGATCCAATCCGGCCGCGCGGGCCGACGCCTATGCGCGCGTTAAGGCACAGTTGCACGCCGCGCTCGTGCCCTGAATTGCAAATCAACCCGAGGACTGGCCAGGGACATGAATTTGCGCGACCGAATCGTCGTCATCACGGGCGGCAGCAAGGGCATCGGCTACGCCTGCGCCGAGGCCTTTGCCGCCGAAGGCGCACGCGTGGCGCTGGTGTCGCGCACTCAGGCGAACCTCGACGCGGCGCTGGCGCGCTTTCCGGCGAGTCGGCATGTCCCGCTGATCATCGCCGCCGACATGACCCGCATGGTCGACGCCGAACGCATGGTCGCGCAGGTCGAGCAGCAGCTCGGCGCCGTCGACGTGCTGGTCAATTCGGCCGGCGCCGCGCGCCGTTACGCCCCTGCCGACCTCGACGCGCAGGCCTGGCACGATGCCATGGACGCCAAGTTCTTCAGCACAATCCACCCGACCGACGCGGTGCTCCGGCGCATGCTCGCGCGCAAGCGCGGCGTCGTCGTCAACATCATCGGCATGGGCGGCAAGGTGGCGAGCACTGTGCACATCGCGGGCGGCGCGGCGAACTCCGCGCTGATGCTCGCCACCGTCGGGCTCGCGGCGGCGCATGGCGGCAACGGCATCCGCATCAACGGCATCAATCCGGGCGGAACGTTGACCGGCCGCGTGCAGGAAGGATTGAAGGCCGAGGCGAAATTGACCGGGCTCGCCGAAGCCGAACTGCTGGCGCGCAGCCAGGCGCGCATTCCGCTAGGACGATTGGGATCGCCGGAAGAAGTCGCGCGCGTCGCCGTGTTCCTGGCCTCGGATCAGGCCAGTTACGTTACGGGCGCGATTATCGCGATGGACGGCGGCCAGGGCGCGGTGATCTGACGCCCTGCGGGCGGCGGCGCAGGGCGACCAGTCCGGCAAGCCCGAGGAGCGCCGCAGTGGCGGCGAGGGCAACTTCGCTCAGTGTTGGAATCTGACTCGCCACGTCGGCCGGCGAGGCGGCGGCCAGTCTGAGCACGGCTCCAGTGGTGCAATCGAATTGAACGAAGCTGGTGTACGACAGCGAGCCCGAGAGCGCGTGCCCGGTGTACGTGCCGATGTTGATGGTGATCGGCGTGCCCGGCGGCAGCCCGCCGCCGAATGCCTTGATATTGAACGTGGAGTAGTTGCCGGCGAAGGGGCCGACATTGCTGCCGGTTTCATCGATGAAAGTTTCGATCGTGCCGACGCCTGGCGCAGAAACGCGAACGTCCGCCGAGGCCTGCGTGTCGACGCGGATGAAGGTGTTCAGATTGAACGCCGCCCCGCCGCACGATCCGGCCAGGTTGGTCTGACTGAGCAGGATTTCTATCGACGGCAGGACCGCTGACGACACCGTCGGCTCGGAAGTCGGCACCGGCACCGGGTTGCCCGCGGTACCGGCCGGCTGGGCGCAAACGGCGATCGCCCACAGGGCGAACACCCCGATGAGCGCTCCAATCGATGACGTGGTCAATCGCAAGTCCAGTACTCCAGTCGACGCGAGCCCCCGAAGAGGCCCGATGAATTCAGGATAGCCGGTAGTGTGGGGCTCGGTCCAGCCACAAACAGCCCGCGTCAGGGCGTTGCCGGCGATTGTGGCGCGGATGCCACGCCCACTGTCTCCATGCCCCGACAGTTTCGATCGAATTCAAGGGTTTAGGCCCCGAAAACAACCAAAATCGGTCGGCACCACTATGACCGCGGCGAGCGCAAAATCGTTCGCCAAGTGGCTCGAACCGACTCCGCCGTAGCGCTCCTTTCGTGCCGCCCGGGCTTTCAAGGCGCCGCCGCCGGTTTGCTAAGATGGCCGCATTGGGCGCCGGCACACTGTAATCGAGCCGCGCGCGCGACAAAGCCTACCCGCCCATGAAATACGCCGACCTCCGCGATTTCCTTGCCCAGCTGGAGCGCCGCGGGGAGCTGAAGCGCGTCCGCGTCGAGGTCGATCCGCGGCTGGAAATCACCGAAATCTGCGATCGCGTGCTGCGTGCGGGCGGGCCCGCGTTGCTCTTCGAGAAGCCCAAGGGTTACGCCATCCCGGTGCTCGGCAATCTGTTCGGCACGCCGCAGCGCGTGGCGCTGGGCATGGGCGAGGAGTCGGTGGCAGCACTGCGGGAAGTCGGCAAGCTGCTGGCATTTCTCAAGGAGCCGGATCCGCCCAAGGGACTCAAGGACGCCTGGCAGAACACGCGCCCGGTGTTCATGCAGGTGATGAATATGGCGCCCAAAGAGCGGACTTCGGCGCCATGCCAGGAGATCGTCTGGGAAGGCGGTGACGTCGATCTGGCGCGTCTGCCGGTGCAGACCTGCTGGCCGGGCGATGTCGCGCCGCTGATCACCTGGGGCTTGACGGTGACGCGCGGGCCGCACAAGGCGCGGCAGAATCTCGGCATCTATCGCCAGCAGGTGATAAGCCGCAACAAGGTGATCATGCGCTGGCTGGCGCAGCGCGGCGGCGCGCTGGATTT
>JBDUAP010000364.1:0-3046 GCA_040004585.1 Sporichthyaceae bacterium | reverse complement strand
CGGGGACCAAGGCGAGGTCGCGGGGATCACGCAGCACGTCGACGAGGAGCGCATCGGAGGCGCGCACGCCACCCGCGGCCAGCTCGAGCTGGCGCAGCGCCCTGCGCAGCCGTCGCAACGTCAGCACGTCGGCCCCGCCGAACGGGGACACCAACAGCTCGTGCGCCACACCTTCGTCGGTGAGCCGATCGGGCCGCACCGCGCACTCGACCAGCCGCAGCAGCGGTCGCACGGCCGGGTGCCCGGCCAGGGGCAGCTCGTCGGGTGGCAGCGCGACCGGAACACCGGCGGCGGCCAGCGCCCGGCGCAGGGGTGGACCGGACAGCGCGGTGGACCGGACGATCACCGCCATCTGCGACCACGGCACGCCGTCGCGCAGGTGTGCCTCCCGCAGCCGGGCCGCGACGTGAGCCGCCTCCTGACCCACGGACCTGAGCACGGCGACGTGCACCTCACCATCGCGCAGACCCGGGGCCGGTTGCAGGTCTCGGTGGCCGGTGTGTCCCCCGACCACGGGACCCAGCCGTCGGGAGACCAGTCGGCTGCCTTCCAACAACCGCGTGCCCGACCGACGACTCGTCTGCAGGGCGACGACCTCGGCAGGGCGACCGTCGACATGCTTGAACCGCTGGGGGAAGTCAGCCACCGCACGCGGGTCTGCGCCACGGAAGCCGTAGATCGACTGGTCGGGGTCACCGACCGCGACGAGATCTCCGCCCCCGCCGCAGAGCATGGACAGCAGCTCGACCTGCGCGGGGTCGGTGTCCTGCAGCTCGTCGACGAACACGGCTGTGCGAGCTGCCCGCTCCGCCGCCAGGGAGTCGGGGTCGGCGCGCCACATGTCGACGACGGCGCGGATCAGCTCGGCCGGGTCATAGGCTGACGGGTCGCCCAGCGCGGTGACCTCGGCGTACTCGGCCATGAACTCTCCCGCCGCGACCCACTCCGGGCGACTGTGGTCACGGCCGAGCCGGCGGAGGTCGGCTGGCGTGAGCCCGCGCTCGTAGGCACGCAGCACGAGGTCGCGCAGCTCGCGCGCAAAGCCCGACGTCTCGACCGCGCGGCGCATCGCCTCGGGCCAGCGGTCGGTGCGACCGGCCAGCAGCTCGCGCACCCGGACCGTCTGCTCCGCGCCGGTGAGCAGCCGCGGCGTCGGCTGGCCGCGGCGCGCTGCCTCCCTGCGGAGCAGGCCGAATGCGTAGGAATGGAACGTGCGGGCCAGCGGCTCGCGGGTGACGACGGACAGCCGGCCGGTCACCCGCTCACGGACCTCCGCCGACGCCTTGCGGCCGAACGTGAGGACGAGAACGCTCTCCGGATCCAGACCGCGCTCGATCCGCGCAGCGACCGACTCGACGATGGTCGTGGTCTTGCCGGTGCCCGGGCCGGCCAGGACGAGCAGCGGCCCACCAGCATGGTCGACGACTGCCTGCTGCGACGCATCGAGCTCCGGCACCCAGACGGGCCGGTCCGGCGGCCGGACCAGAACGTAGGGCGAGGACGGTGCAGGCATGAGCCCATCCCACCACGCGGTACCGACATGACGGCCCGAGCTGTCAGCGCGCTGATACGCCGTCCCAGCGGGCCCGCCGCATGTCGATGCGCTCGCCGCCCGGGCGCATCGGAGTTCCCTCGGCACGCAGCAGGACGAGCCCTTCGCCCTCGTGGCTCGGCGGTGGTGACCCGTCGGTGCGGATGACCCGCCACCACGGCACGCCCCCGCCGTATTCGCTCATCACCCGGCCGACCAGCCGCGGACCGCCCGCGCCGACGTACTCCGCGATGTCGCCATAAGACATCACCCGCCCGGCGGGGATGGACTCGACCACGGCGAGAACCTGCTCGACGTACGTCGTGTGCTCCACGGACACCAGCATCGCGCACACACTGTCAGGCGTGACGGACCAAAGGGCATTCCTCGTCGTCGACCTGGCGCCGGCGATGGTCGCGCTGACGACGGCTGATGCAGACGTGTTCCCGACGCGGGCTCCTCGCGGGACCAGCACCAACGGAGGCGAGGCGAGCCGGCGGGCCTCATGTTGGGCATGGTCGTCCGCTACACGACGGCGCACGCCCCCCGCTGACAGTCAGGCCAGACCGAACCGCGCGCGCTCCGCCTCGGGGACGACGGACCGCAGCTCGCTCAACGCAGCCGACACGAGCTTGGACCCGAGGCCCTGACCCTCGTAGTCGTCATCGACCTCGGTATGGGTGAGCACCAGGGCGCCGCCTTCGCCGCGGTAAGCCACGAAGCCGGCAACCGAGCCGTCGACGAAAATCTCGAAGCGTTGCTGGGTCGGGTTGTCGCGAACGACTACGTCGGCGTCCGGGGCCACGCCCATCAGTAGGTCGGCAGCGACGGGTCGATCTGGTGGGCCCACGCGATGACGCCGCCGCCGACGTGCACCGCGTCGGAGAAGCCGGCTCCCTTGAGAACGGCGAGGGCCTCCGCGGATCGCGCACCGGTCTTGCAGTAGAGCGTCACCGGCTTGTCCTGCGGCAGCTCGGAGAGCGCCTCGCCCGAGAGGATGCGGTTCTTCGGGATCAGGGTGGATCCGGGGATCGAGACGATCTCGGCTTCGTTGGGCTCGCGGACGTCGACCAGGTAGAAGTCCTTGCCGGCGTCGATCATCTCCTTGAGGTCCTTGACCGAGATGGTCGAGCCCTTGGCGGCCTGCGCAGCCTCGGTGCTGATCGTGCCGCAGAATGCCTCGTAGTCGATCAGCCCGGTCTCCCGGGTGATCTCCGGGTTCTTGCCGCAGACCGGGCACTCCGGGTCTTTGCGCACCCTTACCTGGCGGTAGGTCATCTCCAGCGCGTCGTAGACCATCAGCCGCCCGACCAGCGGGTCGCCGATGCCGGTGAGCAGCTTGATCGCCTCGTTGACCTGGATGGAGCCGATCGATGCGCACAGGACACCGAGGACGCCACCCTCGGCGCACGACGGGACCATGCCCGGCGGCGGCGGCTCGGGGTAGAGGCAGCGGTAGCACGGACCGTGCTCGGCCCAGAAGACGCTGGCCTGGCCGTCGAAGCGGTAGATGGA
>JBDUAP010000363.1:0-3068 GCA_040004585.1 Sporichthyaceae bacterium | reverse complement strand
TTCAAGTCGGTCGCCGACGCGCTGGAAGCGGCGGTGGGCAAGCTCGGCCTCGAGCGCTTCGGCGAGCCCGGCGAGGCCTTCGACCCGTCGGTGCACGAGGCCCTGACCCACGCGCACTCCGCCGACGTCACCGAGCCGACCGCGGTTCAGGTGTTCCAGCCGGGCTATCGCATCGGTGCCCGGGTGGTCCGCCCCGCGCGGGTCGGCGTGGCCGAGCCGGAGCCCAACACAGACAACTAACGCAGAGAACCAGCCCCGGAACACCGGAAGGAGGGGACGCATGAGCGCCAGGGACTTCCTGGAGAAGGACTACTACAAGGCGCTCGGCGTCCCCAAGGACGCCAAGCCGGCCGAGATCAAGAAGGCCTACCGCAAGCTGGCCCGCCAGTTCCATCCCGACGCCAACAAGGGCGACTCCGCCGCCGAGGATCGCTTCAAGGAGGTCTCCGAGGCCTACGACGTCCTCTCCGACGACAAGCGCCGCAAGGAGTACGACGAGGCCCGCACCCTGTTCGGCGCGGGCGGCTTCCCGCGGCGCGGGACCGGCGGTGGTGCTGGTGGCCCGGGCGGGGGATTCGCCTTCGACCTCGGTGACCTGTTCGGCCAGCCCGGCGGCCAGGGCGCCGGCGGTCTCGGCGACGTGCTCGGCGGTCTGTTCGGCGGCCGGGCCGGCGGACGCACGACCGCCGCGCGCCGTGGTGCCGACATGGAGTCGGAGGTCACCCTGTCGTTCCACGACGCCGTCGACGGTGTGACGGTGCCGCTGCGGATGGCCAGCGACAAGCCGTGCCCGAGCTGTCATGGCACGGGCGGGCGCAACGGCGCCCTGCCGACCCAGTGCCCGATCTGCCTCGGCACCGGCCAGACCACCCGCAACCAGGGCGGTTTCGCGTTCGCCGAGCCGTGTCGCAACTGCCGCGGCCGCGGACTCGTCGTCGAGGACCCGTGCCCCACCTGCCACGGCAGCGGCCGAGCGCTCGGCACCCGCACCCTGAACGTGCGCATCCCCGCTGGTGTTCGCGGCGGGCAGCACATCCGGCTCAAGGGCAAGGGTGCTCCCGGCGAGCGGGGCGGTCCGTCCGGCGACCTCATCGTCACGGTCGACGTGCACTCGCACCGGCTGTTCGGTCGCAAGGGTGACAACCTCACCCTGACCCTGCCGGTCACGTTCCCGGAAGCTGCTCTGGGTGCCGAGATCAAGATTCCGACCCTGAGCGGCTCGCCCGTGACGCTGCGGATCCCGGCGGGCACCACCAACGGGCGCACCTTCCGGGTCAAGGGCCGCGGCGTCACCCGCAAGGACGGCACCAAGGGAGACCTCCTCGTCACGGCGGACGTCGTCGTACCGGCAAAGCTCGACGCCTCCGGCAAGCAGGCCGTCGAGGCGCTGCGCAACGCGACCGCTGGCGAGGACCCGCGCGCCGGCCTGCTCGACCCGAGCGGAGGCGAGTGACATGACACTCGAGCACGGCGACGACACGCCGGTCTACGTCATCTCGGTGGCGGCTTCGCTGACCGGCATGCACGCGCAGACACTGCGACAGTACGACCGGCTCGGCCTGGTCTCGCCAGGGCGTACGCCGGGTGGTGGGCGTCGCTACTCACCGCGCGACATCGCCGCGCTGCGCGAGATCCACGAGCTCTCCTCTCTCGGCATCGGACTGGAGGGTGTGCGCCGGATTCTCGAGCTGGAGAACCAGGTTCTGGCTATGAGTCAGCGGTTGGGCGAGCTGCAGAGCGAGGTCGACGAACACCGCGCCGCCACCCTTCGTACGCAGCTCGTCGTCTGGCGCCCGCCGCACCGCACCCGCTGACCACCACCCCGCACCCGGAAGCTGACATCACCATGGACGCAAGCAAGCTGACGACCAAGAGCCAGGAAGCGATCGCCGACGCCATCAGACGAGCCGTCGCTGCAGGCAACCCGCACCTCGAACCCGTGCACCTGCTGCAGGCGCTGCTCGAGCAGGACGGTGGCGTGTCGGCCCCGCTGCTCGACGCGGTCGGCGTCGACCGGGCCGTGGTCGCGGGGCAGGCTGATGCGCTGCTGCGCTCGCTGCCGAGTGCGTCAGGGTCGACCGTCGCGTCACCCGAGGCGTCGCGGGCGATGTTGGCCGTGCTGGGCGCCGCCGGTGACCGCGCCCGCGAGATCGGCGATGAATACGTCGCGACCGAGCACCTGCTTGTCGGACTCGCTCAGGCCGGCGGGCCAGTCGCCGAGCTGCTTCGTTCTGCCGGCACGTCTGCCGATGAGCTGATCGACGCGTTCCCGAAGGTGCGTGGCTCGGCGCGGGTGACCAGCGCCGATCCGGAGGCCACCTACCAGGCGTTGCAGAAGTACGGCGTGGATCTCACCGAGCGCGCACGAGACGGTCAGCTGGACCCGGTCATCGGCCGGGACGCCGAGATCCGCCGGGTCGTGCAGGTGCTGTCGCGGCGCACCAAGAACAACCCGGTGCTCATCGGCGAGCCGGGCGTCGGCAAGACCGCTGTCGTCGAAGGACTGGCGCAGCGCATCATCGCGGGTGACGTCCCGGACTCGTTGAAGAACAAGCGGTTGGTGGCTCTCGACCTCGGGGCGATGGTGGCCGGCGCGAAGTACCGCGGCGAGTTCGAGGAGCGGCTGCGCGCCGTGCTCGACGAGATCAAGTCCAGTGCCGGGCAGGTCGTGACGTTCATCGACGAGATGCACACCGTCGTCGGCGCCGGTGCGACCGGTGAGGGCGCGATGGACGCGTCGAACATGCTCAAGCCGATGCTTGCTCGCGGCGAGCTGCGGATGGTCGGCGCCACGACGCTGGACGAGTTCCGCGAGCACGTCGAGAAGGACCCGGCGTTGGAGCGGCGCTTCCAGCCGGTGTTCGTCGGTGAGCCGTCGGTCGAGGACACGATCGCGATCCTGCGTGGTCTCAAGGACCGCTATCAGGCCCACCACAAGGTCGACATCAGCGACGCTGCGTTGGTCGCGGCGGCGACACTGTCCGACCGCTACATCACCTCGCGTTTCCTCCCAGACAAGGCGATCGACCTGATCGACGAGGCTGCGTCGCGGCTGCGGATGGAGCACG
>JBDUAP010000362.1:0-3074 GCA_040004585.1 Sporichthyaceae bacterium | reverse complement strand
CCTCGACGGACTCGCCCAGCGCCACCAGCCCCTCCCGCTCCAGCACGCGGATGTTGCGTGCCACGGTCGACCGTTCCAGCTCGGCCACTTCGGCGAGGTTCCGTCGTGGCGATTGTGCAGTACACCGAGCCCACCACGACGGCAGCGACACCTGTCCGGGTGGGAGCCTGGCCACGCCGGTTGCCGAAGGGTCCCGCATGGTGGCCCACTCCAGATAGGGAGCCTTGCATGATGTGTGCCCCCTACCCGGCTCTCCTGGTCGCGGGGGATATGAGATGAAGCTCGACGCGGCATGACGCTTCGAGGTCCGCTCCGGTCGTCGCTGGCGGGGTGGAGCTGGTGTCTATCCGTTTGAGGCGACGCCGACCTTGTGGCCTTGTGCGTCGGCGAATACGCCGAAACTGGTGCCCGGGACGTGCTGGACGGGCTGAATAATCGTGCCGCCCAGTTGTTCGGCGCGGGTTAGTGCAGTGGCGACGTCGTCAACAGCGACAAAGAACAACACCTCGTCTTCGGAACCTTGGCGTGGGCTGATCGCGACGTAGGTGCCGCCCTCGGCGCCGGTGTCGATGAATGTGTATCCGGGAAACGCGCCTTCCGACGCCACCTTCCAGCCGAATAGGTCTGCGAAGAACTGGCGGGTGGCGTCGGGATTCTGCGATCGGATTTCGGCGTGGACGACGGGATGTGCCATGAGAGCCTCCTTCAGGAACGGATTCGCGCGAGGGTTTGGAGCTGGGATCCCGCAGGTCGGTAGCGCCACGGGCGTAGCGATCTGTATGAGCTCCCGAATACCCGACGGACGGCCGAGGCCGGAATCGACACTTGCGCCCGTATGTCTTTTACGTTAGAAGCCTCAGTTCAGGCACAGTCAATTCGGCGGCCAAGTATTCATAGTTCCAGCAACGCCGCGACAAGGTGCTTACTCGCCGAAGTAGAGCCGACGCGCCGCCTCATCCGGGACCAGCCCGTCCGGGCCGCAGGCCTCCAGGGTTGCGAACCCGCCGAGCGTGGGGTCTGCCTCGCGGGCGGCCGCATTGAGTTCGCGTCGGCGGTCGGCCTCGGGTCCCTCCTCCGCGTCCAGAAGCGCGCACCACCGGTCGTATGCACGAAGCACCTCGTAGTACGCCTGCCGCTGCCTCGCAAACTCGCTCGTCGCCCGATCCCAGTTCCCGTCCGCCGCGAGCAGTTCGCTCAACGCGCGAACGTCGCGAAAGAGCAGTGATGTACCAAGCCCCTGAGTAGGGTCCAAAGCGCCGGCCGCGTCTCCCACCAACACCATGTGTCCGAGGGCGATGCGGCTCGACCAAGTACAACTGTTGGGGAAAAAGCCGATCGGGCCCGCCTGGTTGGCGTCATCCAACGTGCCCTCCGGCACGAACTTGGACGCAAAATCCACGAACGCCCCGGCAGTCCGTCCCACCCCTGCCTCGCGAACCTGGTCGGCCGCCAGCCGGATGTAGACGCGGCACGAGCCGGCGCCAGTGGTGAACCAACCCACGGCGGCTGCAGGTGTGACGGCCCAGCCGAAGGCGTCGTCCCATTGCACGTCGGACAAGAGGAGGCCACCGAACCAGTGGTGCTCGGGGTCAGTCATTGTGTCCGCCCGCAGCCATCGCCGGGCACCCGACCGCTTCCCGTCGGCGCCAACGGCCAGCCTGGCCTGAAACTCCGTCGCGCGTCCGTCCATGACGACCGACACCCTGGCACGATTGCCGTCACTTACCCCGACGACCTTCGCCGGCCGCAGTACGGTGGCGCCCTGTGACTCGGCCCAGGCCAGGGTCACTTCTTGCAGTTGTGGGTGCGAGAACCCAATCGCTGGCAACGCATCGATCGAGATCGTCTCCCAGCGCTGCGAATCCACCCGCTGTGCGTCCTGATAGAAATCGAGCACGGGTAGCGGCACGACGCCGACCTGATCGAGAGGCTCGCCGAGGCCGGCCCGCAACGCCTCGTAGTGCCCCCAGGGCCACGTCAGTTCGCCGCGTATGCGGTCCCGGAATCCGCTCTCCTTCTCGACCACCAGCACACCGAGACCGGACCTGGCCAGCACGCCTCCCAGCGAGGACCCGGCTAGCCCGCCTCCGGCGATCACGACGTCGAAGGATCGAACGGCCATGCCTGATCCAATCGGTTGCGGGCCCAAAGTCAAGATCCAATGCAATATCCAGCGCCCTCCTCGAGGCCATTGCAGCGCTGTTGCAACGTGGCTGCAACCGGTCTGGGGACGCTTACCGCAGGCGGTCCGGACCGACCGGTCGCACTCCCCAGGAGGCTTCGATGGCGCTGGACATGGACGTAATCAACGAATTCATCGGCAAGTTTGCCGGCGACCTCGGCGCGACGGTCGCGGCCGGCGGCGTGGTGACCGGTCACCGGCTCGGGCTCTTCAAGGCACTGGCCGAGGGACCGGCGACCCCGGACGAGCTGGCCGCGCGCACCGGCACCGATGCCCGGTACGTGACGGAATGGCTGCGCGGTCAGGCGGCCGGCGGCTACATCCAGCGTGCCGCGGACGCGGATGTCTACTCGATGACGGAAGAGCAGGCGTTCCTTCTCACCGACCCCGACGGCCCGGCGTACCTGCCTGGCGCCTTCGTGCTCGCGCTGGGCGCGCTCAAGGCCGAGCCGAAGATCACCGAGGCCTTTCGCACCGGTGAGGGCTTCGGCTGGCACGAGCACAACGAGGACGTGTTCGAGGGCTGCGAGAAGTTCTTCCGGCCTGGGTACGTCGCCAGCCTGGTGCCGAGCTGGATCCCGGCGCTGGAGGGCGTCGAGGAGAAGCTGCGTGCCGGGGCGAAGGTCGCCGACGTGGGCTGCGGTCTCGGTGCGTCAAGCGTGCTGCTCGCCAAAGAGTACGAGCGCACGCAGGTCGTCGGGTCGGACTACCACGAGGGCTCGATCGAGCTGGCCCGCAAGCGGGCGGTCGACGCGGGCGTGTCCAAGCGGGTGTCGTTCGAGGTCGCCTCGGCGCAGACGTTCACCGGGACCGACTACGACCTGGTGGCGACGTTCGACTGCCTGCACGACATGGGCGACCCGCTGTCGGCGGCGCGGCACATCCGCGAGTC
>JBDUAP010000058.1:0-10385 GCA_040004585.1 Sporichthyaceae bacterium | reverse complement strand
GTCAGCTGTCCGGGCGCCGAGCGCGTTGCGGATGTCCCACAGCGCGCGCGACCAGATCTGGCCGTCGAAGTGCACCTCGCCCTGGCGCTGCGCCACGGTGAGGTTGGTGTCGACCCGACGCAGGCAGTTCGGCGCGGTCGAGTAGGACACCGAGTCCCAGTCCGCGACGCACGCTGGGTTGATCGTCGCGGGCGGTGGTCCGGCCACGGCCAGGCCGACAGTCACGGCCAGGTAGTCGCCGAACGCCTCGCCGATCGAGCCGGCGTCCAGAGAGCTGCCGAAGCCGACTACCTGTGAGTCATGCACGGCGTGGCCGTACTCGTGCACGATCACCTCGGCGTCCTCGGCGTCATCGACGCCGCCCTTGCCGAACCGCATCACGTCGTGCTTGTCCCATGAGTACGAGTTGTCGACGCCCCACTGGTTGATCCGGACGTCCTGGGACTCCTTGTTCACCGCTGGCAGCTCGCCCGTGCCGAAGCCAAGGCCCTGGATGTACTTCTGGGCCGCAGTCACCCAGTAGTAGGCCATCACCTGCTCGAACCGGTCGTCCGAGCGGTTGTAGTTGTAGACACCGGTCGGGGAGTAGGCCTGGTCACCCGTCGTACCGCGGACGTTCACCCACGCCCCGTCCAGGTAGCCCGTCCCGTCCAGGTTGGTCAGAGTGACGTTCTTGTACGCCGAGGCGAACTCGGGCCCGTCGGCATCCTTGTTGTCAGCGAGGTTCTGGTTGCCCGTGGACTGCACCGGGTTGATGAAGAATACGGTCCCCGTGCCCGTCGTGGGTCCTCCCGGAACGGTGGCGGACGCGGATACGCCAGTGGTCGTTGCCGCCAGCGCGGCCAGGCTGAGGGCGGCCACGAGGGCCCGCCAGGAGCAAGCGATGCGCACGAGAGATCCTTCGGTCACGGGACAGGACCACGGCAACATACGTCGAGAATCGCCCCGATGGAAGAACAATGCGCCTAGTGAAAGGCGTGCTCCTCGCCCGGGAAATCTCCTGCCGAGACGTCCTCGGCGAACCGCCGGGCAGCGTCCCCGAGCACCGAGCGCAGGTCGGCGTACTGCTTGACGAACCGCGCCAACGGTGGGCGCCGGAGTCCGGCCATGTCCTGCCACACCAGGACCTGCCCGTCGCAGTCCACGCCGGCGCCGATGCCGATGCTCGGGATCTCCAGCTCGGCGGTGACCCGCTTCGCGACGTCGGTCGGGACCATCTCCAACACGACCGCAAACGCGCCTGCCTCCTGCAGGGCGAGGGCATCGCGGACGATCTGGTCGCCGGCGTCCCCGCGGCCCTGCACGCGATAGCCGCCCAGCCCGTGCTCACTCTGTGGAGTGAATCCGAGGTGCGCCATCACCGGGATTCCGGCGGTGACCAGACCCGCGACGTGCGGTACGACGGGTGCCCCTCCCTCGAGCTTGACCGCGTGGGCGCCACCCTCCTTGAGGAAGCGCACCGAGGTCTCCAGCGCCTGCGTGGGCGAGGACTGGTAGGAGCCGAACGGCAGGTCGGCGACCACCAGCGCGCGGTGGGCGGCACGCGAGACGGCCCGGACCAGGGGTAGCAGCTCGTCGACCGTCACGGGCAGCGTGGTCTCGTAGCCGAGGACGTTGTTGGCCGCCGAGTCGCCGATGAGCAGCACCGGGATGCCCGCCTCGTCGAAGATCTCCGCGGCGTACTGGTCGTAGGCGGTGAGCATGGCGAACTTCTCGCCGCGCTCCTTCATCGCCCGCAGATGGTGGATGCGCACCCGTTTGGCGGGTGTGCTGGGCGGCGCGCCCGGGCCGGTGCCGTAGGGGGCGGTGGCCTCGGTCATGTCGACCTCCTCGTGCCTCGAGGCTCCCAGACGGAGTCCCCGGACTGCCTCCATCGTGCCACCCGGCGCCCTTGTCTAACCGTTCAGGCCTCGGGCGGGACCTCACCAGGCCGTGGCAGCACGCGCTCGGTCCAGCGGTTGGTGATCGGCAGCCGGCGGTCGCGGCCGAACGCGCGCAGCGAGATCTTCGGGCCGGGTGGGTACTGCCGGCGCTTGTACTCGGCGGTGTCGGTCATCGTCAGCACGCGCTGGGCCAGCTCGCGCTCGAAGCCAGCCTCTACCAGCTCTTCGAGCCCGCGGTCCTGCTCCACGTAGTTCTCGAGCACGTCGTCGAGCACGTCGTACGGCGGGAGCGAGTCAGAGTCGAGCTGCCCCGGCCGCAGCTCGGCTGACGGCGCTTTGCTTATCGAGCTCTCCGGGATCGGCGGTGTCTCGCCACGCGCCGCGGCGTCCTTGTTACGCCACCGCGACAGGGCCCAGACCAGGGTCTTGGGGACGTCCTTGAGGGGAGCGAAGCCGCCCACGGAGTCGCCGTACAGGGTGGAGTAGCCGACCGCGAGCTCGGTCTTGTTGCCGGTGGCCAGCACGAGATGGCCGTGCTGGTTGGACAGGGCCATCAGCAAGGTGCCGCGAACCCGCGCCTGCAGGTTCTCCTCGGCCAGGCCGCTCAGCTTGCGCTGGCTGAGATAGGCGTCCACCATCGGCTCGATCGGCACGGTCTGGAACTGCAGGCCGGTGCGCTCCGCGAGGTCGGCCGCGTCGGAGCGGGAGTGCTCGGAAGAGTAGGCACTGGGCATCGAGATGCCGTGCACGTTGGCCGCACCCAGCGCGTCGCAGGCGATCGCCGCGGTCAGGGCCGAGTCGATGCCTCCGGAGAGGCCGAGCACGCAGCTGTCGAAGCCGTTCTTCCCGGCGTAGTCGCGCAACCCGGTGACCAGGGCGGCGTAGACCTCGGCGTCGTCCTCGAGCCGTGGCGCGATGCCCGCGACAACTCGTTCGTATCCCGCCACCGGATCCTCGGCGAGCGTCACGCGCGCGATGGTGATGGCGCTGCGGTCTGCGCTCTCCACGTGACTCGCCTCGTCGGCTGAGCCCCCGGTGGCGGCGGGGAGGTCGAGGTCGACGACCAGGCAGCCCTCGTCGAACTGCGGGGCTCGGGCGAGAACGGTGCCGTCGGGGCTGACAACGATCGAGTCGCCGTCGAAGACGAGCTCGTCCTGGCCGCCGACCATGTTCACGTAGGCCAGGGTGCAGCCCGCGGCGGCCGCCCTACGGCGGACGAGGTCGAGCCGGACGTCGTCCTTGTTGCGCTCGTAGGGCGATCCGTTGATGACCACCATGAGGCCGGCACCGGCCTCGCGGGTGACCGCGACCGGGCCGCCCTCCTGCCAGATGTCCTCGCAGATCACGACCGCGACGTCCACGCCGTGGGTGCGCGCGACGGTCAGGGACCTGCCCGGAACGAAGTAGCGGAACTCGTCGAAGACGCCGTAGTTGGGCAGGTGGTGCTTGGCGTAGCGGCCGACGACCTCTCCACCGTAGAGCAGGCCGGCGGCGTTCTGCGGTGCACCTGTGGGGGTCCCGAGCACGGGTACGGCGTCGGCTGCACCGTCGAGGTAACCGACCACGACGAGGAGCTTCCCAAGCCCGGCAGCCGCAAGCCGATGCGCCAGGTCCTCGAGGGCGGCGCGGGAGGCACGCACAAATGATCGTCGCAGCGCCAGGTCCTCGACCGGGTAGCCGGTCAGCACCATCTCCGGGAACGCGACGACGTGGGCACCCTGGTCCGCGGCGTGCTGCGCCCAGCTCAGGACGCGGTCTGCGTTGCCCTCGATGTCGCCCACGGTGGGGTTCACCTGGGCCAGAGCGAGTCGTAGCTGGGGCACCAGCCGAGACTAACCGGGCACGATGCCCCGGCCGTGCGAGCGTCGGGACTTCTCCTCGGTGGCAGCCCGTCTTGATGCGTCCTCGCCCGTCGGCGGGGTGTCGGTGCGCAGCCGGGTGGCGAACGAGTCGAAGTGCTCGACCAGCCACCGGGACATGTCCTCGGCGGCCATCGGCCGGGCGAGCAGGAAGCCCTGGAGGAGGTCGCAGCTCAGGCCGTCCAGGATCGACCAGGTGCGTTCGTCCTCGACGCCCTCGGCGACCACGCGAAGCCCGAGGTCGTGGCCGAGGCTGATGACGGCGCGAACGATGGCGAGGTCGGCGGTGCTCTGGGCCAGGTGACGTACGAAGCCCCGGTCGATCTTCACCTCGTGCACCGGCAGCCGGCGCAGTCGCGTCAGGGAGGAGTAGCCGGTGCCGAAGTCGTCGACCGAGATGCTCAGGCCTAGGGCGACCAGCTTGTCCAGTGCGTGCAGGGCACGCTCGGGGTCGGCGATGATCGCGCTCTCGGTGACCTCGATCTTGAGCAGTCCGGCCGGCAGATTGGCCTGCACGAGAAGCCGGGCGACCACGTCGGCGAAGTCAGGCTCCAGCAGGTTGCGCATCGAGACGTTGACGGCCATCACGACGGGGGTGCCCGCCGCCTGCCAGGCCGCGCACTGGTGCACCGCGGTCTCCAGCACGAACCGGGTGAGTGGACGGATCAGACCCGTGTGCTCCGCGAGGGGGATGAACTCGTCGGGAGGGACGCTGCCCCACACCGGGTGCCGCCACCGCAACAGCGCCTCGACACCGGTCACCCGGCCCGTGCCTGGCTCCGCTTGCGGCTGGTAGTGCAACTCGAGCCGATTGTCCTCGAGCGCGCGGGCGAGGTCGCTGATGAGGGAAAGTCGCCGGGCGCTGTAGGGGTCGCGGTCGGATGCGTAGTGCTCGACACCGGCGAGCCCGCGCTTGGCGTCGTACATCGCAACCTCGGCGCGACGCATCAACAACGCGGCGGACGACCCGTCCTGCGGCGCGACGGCGATGCCGATGCTGGCGCTGACGTCGAGCTCGATGTCGTCCAGACGGATCGGGCGGGAGAAGTCGCGGCTGATGCGCTGGACCATCCCCTCGACGTGCACCTCGTCACCGGTCAGCATCACCGCGAACTCGTCACCGCCCATCCGCGCGACGAACGTCTCGTCGTGCTCGAGCGCCAGCAGCCGTTGCCCCACCTGGCGCAGCAGCTGGTCACCCACGTCATGCCCCAGCGTGTCGTTGACCTCCTTGAACCGGTCCAGGTCCATGAGCAGCACGGCTGCGGATCCCGTTGCTTCGAGGCGTCGAGCCAGACGCTGGTGGAAGTGCAGCCGGTTCGGCAGCCCGGTCAGGGGATCGTGCAGGGAGAGGTGCTCGGTCTGTTCCGCGGCACTACGGACCCGGTCGACAAGCGCGTTGTTGGCCAGCGCGACGCTGGCGTGGCCGGCGAGGGCCTGCAGCAGCTTGGCGTCGTCGGCGTCGAATGTGCTGACGTCATCGACGCGGTCGGTGACGGCGAGCACCCCGACGACGCGACCGGCCTCGTACAACGGTGCAGCCATCGCGTCGATGTGGCCCGTGCCCTGGAGGACCTCCGCCGGTTCGCCGTGCCGGCCGCGTGGCAGTCGCAGCACGCTGCCGTCCAGTGCTGGCTTCCACCAGGCCGCGGCGGCGTCGTCGTTCAGAACGAAGATCGTGGACCCACGGGCCCGCAGCAGAGCGCGCGCTTCGGCGACCACGGTCTCCTGCACTGATCCTTCGAGCAGCGACTGGTCGGCCGAGCGGGTGAACGCGTAGAGCAACTCGAGGCGGCCGTAGCGCAGCCGTTGCACGTGATAGCCGCGGTAGAGCAGAAAGCTGAGGGCGGCGAGCACGCTGACCAGCGCCAGTCCCATCGGCTCGCGGCGCAGGATCAGCGCAGTGACCAGCGCCAGGTCGGTGACCACGACGGTGCCGACCGCGCCGCGGGCCAGCCCGGCGAGCACCGCGCGACCCTCCCAGGAGCGCTGCCGGATCGCGATGACGCCAGCCACGGCCAGCCCGGACAGCACGTGGGCCGCCTGGGTCGCGACCAAGGCAGCCAACCAGCCCGCAGGGGCCAGCGGGTCGTTCTCGGTGCCCAGCAGCCGCAGCATGCCGGTGAACACGAAGATGGCCGCGGTCGACTGCGCGAGCCACAACGACAGGTTGAACGTAACCTTGATCGGGGCCGACCGGAGCAGCAGCGAGAGCGCCAGGCCGATGCCGAGCAGGCCCGCGAACACCAGCTCCTGGGTCGAGGCGAACAGCAGCCCGAGCAGCAGCGGTGCCTCGATGAACGAAAGCGACTGGTTGTCCTGACCGAACGGGATATGCACGACGTACCGCTCGGTCACAGCGAACAGGACGACGAGGAGAGGCCACCACAGGGAGGGTTCGAGCTGGGGCAGTGAAGGGCCGCCCCACCACAAAGCGAGCGCGGTGATGGCGAGGCCAGCGGTGACCAGCCAGACGTGGACGTCCAACCGGCTCGGTCGGGTCACTCGCGCATTGTCGCGGTATTGCGGACTTTCCGCAGGAAGATCGCGCCGGAGTGTTGGCGCGACCCCCTACAGGCGCTTAGTGCCAGCCGTTGCCGGCCAGCGTGGCGGGACCGCTGTGCCAGCCGTTGCCTGCCACGGGGGCCGTTCCGGACTTGTGCCAGCCGTTGCCGGCGAGATCGGATGCGAGGCCGGGTAGGGCCGCCGCGATGGCCAGGGCGAGCAGGGCCAGGGCGAGGGCGGCGAGCAGGGCGGTGATCATCGTGCGGGGCAGGTTGCGGGCCTGGTCCATCGTCGACTCCCGTCGTGAGGCCCCGTGACGCGGGACCCGGTAAGCCCATGATCGACTCACCGCGGAGCCATAGGTGAAAGCCGCGCCGACGAGTCGGTAAATGTTGCGCATGGGCAGTTCCGGCAGAAACGGCTGCCAGGCGTGCCACGTAACGTCCACGTAACACCCGACGGGCAAGATCCAGGCATGGACAAGCAGCAGGAGTTCGTGCTCCGCACACTCGAGGAACGCGACATCCGCTTCGTGCGGCTCTGGTTCACCGACGTCCTCGGCTTCCTCAAGTCGGTCGCCATCGCGCCGGCTGAGCTCGAGGGCGCGTTCGCGGAGGGAATCGGCTTCGACGGCTCGTCGATCGAGGGCTTCGCGCGGGTGTACGAATCGGACATGCTGGCCCGCCCCGACCCGGCCACCTTCCAGGTGCTGCCGTGGAGCTCCGAGCAACCGGGCAGCGCCCGGATGTTCTGCGACATCCTGATGCCGGATGGCACCCCGTCGTACGCGGACCCTCGTCACGTCCTCAAACGCACGCTGGCCAAGGCCTCGGACCTCGGCTTCTCGTTCTATACACACCCCGAGATCGAGTTCTTCCTGTTCCGGAGCCCGCCTGAGCCGGGAAAGATCCCCGAACCGATTGACCACGGCGGCTACTTCGACCACGTCGCCCACGGCGCCGGGCACGACTTCCGCCGCGACGCGATCACGATGCTCGAGGCGATGGGCATCTCGGTGGAGTTCAGCCATCACGAGGGTGCGCCGGGCCAGCAGGAGATCGACCTGCGGTACGCCGATGCGCTCTCGACCGCGGACAACATCATGACGTTCCGCCTGGTGATGAAGGAGGTCGCGCTCAGCCAGAAGGTGCACGCGTCGTTCATGCCGAAGCCGTTCACCGAGCACCCGGGGTCGGGCATGCACACCCACCTGTCGCTGTTCGAGGGTGACCGCAACGCGTTCTACGAGGCCGGTGCGCAGTACTCGCTGTCCAAGGTCGGGCGGGCGTTCATCGCCGGGCTGCTCCGGCACGCCCACGAGATCACGGCCGTCACCAACCAGTGGGTCAACTCCTACAAGCGGCTCTCCGGCGGGGGTGAGGCCCCGGCGTACGTCTCCTGGGGTCACAACAACCGGTCCGCGCTGGTGCGGGTGCCGATGTACAAGCCGCAGAAGGGCAACTCCACCCGGGTCGAGTTCCGCTCGCCGGACAGCTCATGCAACCCCTACCTCGCCTTCGCGGTGATCCTGGCCGCCGGTCTGAAGGGGATCGAGGAGAACTACGAGCTGCCCGAAGGTGCCGAGGACAACGTGTGGGAGCTCACCGACAGCGAGCGGCGGGCGCTGGGCATCGAGCCGCTGCCGGCCAGCTTGAGCGACGCGATCCGGGCCATGGAGAGCAGCGAGCTGGTCGCCGAGACCCTCGGCGAGCACGTCTTCGACTTCTTCCTTCGGAACAAGCGCCAGGAGTGGGCCGACTACCGTCGCCAGGTGACCCCGTTCGAGCTCGACCGGTACCTGCCGGTGCTGTGACCACCGTCGCTGAAGCGGGAACCGTCCTCGTCGTCCAGCACGAGGAGAGCACCGGACCCGGATGGTTCGGCGGTTGGTTGCGCGAGGAGGGCGTCCGGCTCGACGTGGTCCACCCCTACCTTGCAGGCGACTCGCCCGAGCTGCCCGACCCCACGTCGTACGACGGGGTGCTGGTGCTCGGCGGCGCGATGGGCCCGGCCGAGGACGAGCGTTGTCCGTGGCTGCCGGCGACCCGGGCCCTGATGGCCCGAGCGGTCGACCGCGACGTGCCGCTGTTCGGCATCTGCTTGGGCGGTGAGCTGCTCGCGCTGGCCTGTGGGGGAGAGGTGGCCCGCGGTCGCACCGGCCCGGAGATCGGTGTGCTGCCGGTGCGGCTGCGCCCTGAGTCCGTGGGCGACCAGTTGTTCGGGGGGATGGTGGACCCGGCGCCGGTCGTGCAGTGGCACTGGGAGGAGATCAGCCAGCTGCCGGAGTCGGCGGTCTGGTTGGCCGAGGGCGACGCCTATCCGCACCAGGCGTTCCGGGTCGGGCCTGCGGCGTGGGGCGTGCAGGGGCACCCCGAAGTCACGGCCGACATCGCGTCGGCGTGGGCCCGCGAGGACAGCCCGCTGCTCCTGGCCGCGGGTCGTGACCCGGTGTCGCTGGTCGCGGAGGTGCGTGCCGCGGAGTCGGCGCTGACGCAGACGTGGCAACCGGTGGCGACGCGGTTCGCGAGGCTGGTGGCCGCACGAGCGATGGCCGGCGCCTGACGGGCACTAGCGTGGTCGCCCGTGACGGGGCGGCGTGACAGCAGCAGTGCCGCCCGCCTTGCCCGTGCCGGCTTCTCGGACCCGGACAAGGCCGCTACCGCGCTGGAGTCGCTCACTCGGCACGGCGTTGGCGACGAGGATATGGTTTCGGCGCTCGCGCTGACGGCCGACCCCGATGCCGCGTTGATGTCGCTCGACGGGCTGGCGGGGCGGCTGACGGAGCCGGCCGAGCTGCGCAGCACCTTCACCGCAGACTCGGGGGCGCGGGACCGGTTGTTGGCGGTCCTCGGTGCGAGCCCGGCACTGGCCGAGCACCTGCTGCGCCACCCCGAGGACTGGCGCGCGGCCGCGGATGCGCGGCTCCAGCCCCCGAGCGTGCTGCGCGGGCGGCTGCTTGAGGCGGTGCACGCCGAAGCCGGCGACTTGCCTCGTGCCGGACTGCCGGTGCCCGCCGCGATGGACGCCCTGCGGGTGGCCTACCGACGGGTGCTGATCGACATCGCGGCGCGCGATCTCACCGGCGTCGTACGGGTCGACGACGTCGCGGCCGAGCTCGCCGACCTGGCGGCTGCGACCTTGGAGGCGGCGCTTGCCGTCGCTAGGGCCGAGCTGCCGCGGGGCGCGCCCGAGTGCCGCCTTGCGGTCATCGCGATGGGCAAGTGTGGCGGGCGCGAGCTCAACTACGTCAGCGACGTCGACGTCGTCTTCGTCGCCGAGGCCGCCGACGACGTGGACGAGGCGACGGCGCTGCGGACGGCGTCCTTGCTCGCGACCGCCATGATGCGGGTGTGCTCAGCGAGCACCGGCGAGGGGACGATCTGGCCGGTCGACGCGGCACTGCGCCCGGAGGGCAAGGCGGGCCCGCTGGTGCGCACGCTGGCCAGTCACGTCGCCTACTACCAGCGGTGGGCCAAGACCTGGGAGTTCCAGGCGTTGCTCAAGGCTCGCCCGGTGGCCGGCGACTTGGAGCTCGGCTGGCGCTACGTCGAGTCGCTGTCGCCGCTGGTGTGGGACGCGGCCGGGCGCGAGGACTTCGTGGTGGACGTGCAGCAGATGCGTCGGCGGGTGGAGTCCACGGTGCCGGCCGATGCGCGCAGCCGGCAGCTCAAGCTCGGTCCCGGTGGCCTGCGCGACGTGGAGTTCGCGGTGCAGATGCTCCAGCTCGTGCACGGCCGCACCGACCACCGGCTGCGCAGCCCGAACACCCTGGAGGCGCTGGAGGCGCTCTCGACACACGGCTACGTCGGGCGCGACGACGCAGCCGAGCTGGACCGCGCCTACCGGTTCCTGCGCACGTTGGAGCACCGGCTGCAGCTGCACCGGCTGCGGCGCACCCATGTCATGCCCGACGACGAGGTCGAGCTGCGTCGCCTCGGCCGCTCGATCGGGTTGCGTACCTCGCCCGTCGAGGAGCTCGACGAGCAGTGGCGCCTGCACGCCCGCGAGGTGCGCCGGCTGCACGAGAAGCTCTTCTACCGGCCGCTGCTCACATCGGTCGCGCGGCTGGGGCCCGAGCAGGCGCGGCTCACGCCGGCGGCGGCGCACGCCCGACTGGACGCGCTGGGCTACCTGGACC
>JBDUAP010000057.1:0-10388 GCA_040004585.1 Sporichthyaceae bacterium | reverse complement strand
AGGTGCCGGCAGCCACGACGATGACCCGGCCCCGCGGTTCGGGCAGCGCACCGACCGCCGCGCAGCCGGCAACGTCGTCGACCACCGCGTTCGGGAAGGTGGCCCGGACGGCATCCGCGGTCTCCGCCGGCAGCCGGGTCGCGATCGCCGGCCGCGCCCCGCCCTGCTCGGCCAGCTCTCGCAGGATCGCGATCGTCTGGTCGGTGGACTTCCCGCCGGCGTAGACCACCTCCGGGTCGCCGGTCCGCAGCCCGCGGTGCGTGTCGACCCGGGCGAACCCGAGGTCGGCGACACCGCCCATCGGGCCGGCGGCGAGCCGCTCGACCGCGGTCGCGACGTCGAGACTGCCCGCTGCCACGGCCTGCAGCAGCGACTCGACCTCGGCTCGGTCCATGGCGGGAAGGTTAGTGCCGGTAGCGTGCCGCCCGTGCCTGCCGATCTCCAACTCGACCGGAACGTCCTCGAGTGGCTCGCGCTCGGCGGTGCGGTCGCGGCCGGCCTCGCCTTGTTGCTCGTCCTGTTCGCCCTGGCCCGGGTTCGGGCGCTGAACAAGCGCCTCCGCCGGATCGCGGGGGCGCCGCGCGAGGCGGTCGCCGGCATCGACCCCGCCGCCCTGCGCCACGTCGCGGTCGTGCGCTACGACGCCTTCGGCGACATGGGCGGGCGGCAATCGTTCTCGGCCGCGCTGTACGACGACAACGGCGACGGCATCGTGATCTCCGCCATCAACGGCCGCAGCGAGACCCGCAGCTACGCAAAGGCGCTCAGCGCCTTCACCAGCGACCAGCGGCTCTCGCCGGAGGAGGAGGACGCGATCGCCCGGGCCCGCCGCGACTGACCTTCTGCCGTCGCCGGCGGGACGTTCGGCCCTGTAGCCGAGACGCCCGCTCGCACAGCCTGGTTGAGGCGGATACGCTGCCATCACCCGACACGGTTGCGGAGAATCTGATGACCAGGACGACACTACTTTCCCTCTTGTTCTTGCCTGCCGCGCTTCTCGTCGCGACAACTGGCGTGGCGAACGCGCAGGGCTCACCCGCTGCTCCGAACTTCGGTCAGCACGTGTCTTCATGCGCGGATGCGATGGGTTTTGGTGCGTCACACAACCCGGGGATGCATCGCGGCTTCGCGGGCTGGGACGGAATGCCTTGCTGATGGCGCCGCGATCCTGGCGATGACCGAGCTGCTCGCTGACTGACCAGGCATCCCCGGCCGGTTAGTGTCGCCCCATGCCCGGAGTCCCGCCCGCTCGCTACGTCTACCTCGGACCCGAGGGCACGTTCACCGAGGCCGCCCTGCGCTCGATCCCCGCCGCGGCCAAGGCTGACCTGCAACCGCAGCAGACCGTTGCCGCTGCGCTGGACGCGGTGCGACGCGGCGAGGCCGACGGCGCGATGGTGCCGATCGAGAGCTCGGTCGAGGGCCCGGTCGCGGCGACGCTGGACGAGCTCGCCAGCGGCGACCCGCTGATGGTCACCCGCGAGGTCCTGCTCCCGATCTCGTTCGCCCTGATGGCTGCCCCCGGGACGGGGCTGCACGCCGTACGACGTGTTGCCACCCATCCGCATGCAGCCGCGCAGTGCCGGCGGTGGCTGGCGACCGTGCTGCCCGAGGCCACCGTCGAGCCGTCGCTGTCCACCGCGTCGGCGGCCGAGGGGCTGGCAGACGGGACCGCCGACTACGACGCCGCGATCGCCGCGCCGATCGCGGCCGAGCACTACCGGCTGACCGTGCTGGCCGCCGACATCGAAGACAACCCGGACGCGGTCACCCGCTTCGTGCTGGTGAGCCGGCCGGTCGAGCCGCCGCTGCCAAGCGGCTGGGACAAGACCTCGCTGGTGGCGTTCATCGCCGACGACCACCCGGGCGCGCTGCTCGAGGTGCTGACCGAGTTCTCGGTACGCGATGTCAACCTGTCGCGCATCGAGTCGCGACCCACCGGCCAGGGGATGGGCCGCTACAGCTTCTCGATCGACTGCGAGGGTCACGTCGACGATGCCCGGGTCGGCGAGGCGCTGATGGGGCTGCGCCGGGTTTGCCCCGACGTACGGTTCCTCGGCTCCTATCCCCGTGCCGAGGCCGACAGCGAGGGTGCCGCGGCCGAGAAGGACGACGCCGTCTACCGCGACGCCGCCGCCTGGCTCGGAAGGATCCGCTCCGGCCGCGTCTGACTGCTCAGCGGTTGCGGCGGCTGAACGGGACGCGGACGCAGAGCGCCGCTGGCTCGATCCGGATGTCCATCGACCGGCCGTCCTCGATCAGGTCGCCGTCGAGCTGGCGCGGTGTCGCGTGGCCGGTCTCGAGCAGAACGCGCTGGGCGCGGAACCGCTCGACCCGGCGGTCGACCTGGCCGCGTCGCGCCAGCACCCGGCCCGCCACCCTTGCCCAGCCGACGATGCTGCCCGGGGCGATCAGCACCACGTCGAGCACCCCGTCGTCCGGCTCGGCGTCGGGCAGCAGCGGGATCCCGGCCAGCAGTTTGCCGACGTTGCCCACCACCGCAGTGCGCACCCGCCGGCTGAACGGCTGCCCGTCGTCGAGCGTGATCCGCACCCGGATCCCGCGGCCACGCAGGTGCCGGGCACCCGACACGACGTACGCGGGCCAGCCGATCGTGCGCTTGAGACCCTCGGACGCGTCGCGCATGATCGCCGCGTCGAAGCCCAGGCCGGCCATCACCACGAACTTGTGGTCCTCGATCGAGGCGACGTCGATGCGCCGGTCCGCCCCGGACAGCGCGATGCGCAGCGCCGCCTCCTCGTCGTCCAGCGGAATGCCCAGGTTGCGGGCGAGCAGATTGCCGGTGCCCGACGGCAGCAGGGCCAGGGGCGTGTCCGTACCGGCGAGCGCGCCCGCACACACCCGCACCGTGCCGTCACCGCCGCACACGATGATGAGGTCGGTCTTCTTCTCCGCGGCCTCTGCGCACATGCCGGCGCCGGGGTCGTCGACTGTCGTGGCGAGCCACAGCGGCTCAGCCCAGCCGGCCCGGGCCATGTGCGCCTCGATCCGGCCGCGAAGCGACGGGAAGTCGGGCGCCCGGATCGGGTTGTAGATCACCGCCGCGCGCGGCGGGTGGCCGTCGCGACTGCGGCGGACGTGGGTTTGCGGCTGCTCGGGCCAAAGCCGGTGGTTGAGCACCGTGCGCGTCGTGATGGCCACCGACCCCAGCCCGACCAGGTAGCCGGCCAGCACGTCGGTCAGATGGTGCAGGCCGCGGTAGAGGTCGGCGTACCCGACGAGAACCGGGAGGGCGACCAGTACGACGACCAGCGGCACCCGGACGGTCCGGGGTCGGACGTGCCAGCCCACCAGCAGGGTGGCCGCGACCAGAAACGCCGTGGCGGCCGCGGTGTGCGCAGCCGGGAAACTCGAACCGGCGTCGACCTGGTCCAGCCGCGCGACGTCCGGCGCGTCCCGCGACACCACCCGGGTCAGCACCACTAGGACGGCCTGCGACGCCATCGTCACGACGAGGAACACCGGCTCGCGCCAGCGCCCCAGCGTGAGCCGGAGCGCGGCGACAGCAACCAGGGTCGCGACGAGGACGACCGCCGGCTCCCCGAGTGCGGTGAATACCGACGTCGCACCATCGAGGAAGCCGGTGCGGCGATCGGCCAGCCAGCGGCTGAGGTCGTCCTCGCTGAGCGGGTTGTCCCGGGTGTCAGCCCGGGTGATCAGCAGCCCGAGGCCGGCGAGCATGACGTACAGGCCCGCGAGCAACAGCCCGATGCGCCCAGCCAGTCGGGCAACCCGGGTGATCACGCGCGCAGGCTACTTGCCGTGGGCGGACGGACGGTGCGTCAGCCGCCGAGCTTGCCGAGCATGCCGCCGATGCCGCCGGACTGGCCGCCGCCCTGCTGGCCCGCCATGCGGGGTGGCTCCTCGCTCGGCTGCACGATGACGAACCCCGAGCCAGCGAAGGCCAGCTGGAAGGCCTCGCCGGAGCCCCGGCCGAGCATCGCCATGGGCTTGAAGCCGGATGACCGGATCGAGGTCTGCAAAGAGGCCGACCAGGCGACGACCGCATGGGTGTCGACGAACGTCGGTGCGTCCACGGTCAGCACCACCGGTGTGCCCTTGGTTGTGATGGCGATCTTGCCTGACCCGGAGAAGTAGGTGTTGAAGAGTCCGCCGCCGAGCATGCCGGCGTTGCCGATCATCTTGATGTCCCACTGCAGCGTGGACTCGAAGGCCAGCACGCTCACGCCGTTGACAGAGAAGCCGTCGGTGCCGTCCAGCTCGATGACGTGCACGTCGGAGGCGAGATCGGCGAAGAACACGTCGCCGTTGCCACGGACCCTCATCAGGTCGACGCCCTCACCCGTCACGGCCTTCTTCAGCATCTTCCCGAGACCGCCGGCGGACTGGTAGTCGAAGCCGACCTGCCCCTGGTAAGCCACCATCGAGCCCTGCTTGGCCATCACATCCCCGCCGCTGAGGCTCACCTTGAGCATCTTGGAGTTCTGCAGGCCGAAGCCGTCGGGTGTGCTCGCCTCGAGGTACTCCTGGCTGAACAACGCGCTGCGCATGCGTGGGCCCTCCCCTGGATCTGCCGGTCGCTGACCTGGCACGTTAGTGGCGCGCGTGGCGTCCGGCAGCCCAACGGGCTGGATACCCTCGACGGGTGATCGACGCCAAGCTGCTGCGCGAGGATCCCGATGCGGTCCGCGCCTCGCAGCGGGCCCGCGGGGAGGACGAGACGTTGGTCGAGGCGGTCCTGGCCGCCGACCGCGCGCGGCGCGACTCGATTCTGGCCTTCGACGGGCTGCGCTCGGAGCAGAAAGGGCTCGGCCGGCAGGTCGCGACGGCGTCCGGGGACGAGAAGACCGCTCTGCTGGCCCGCACCAAGCAGCTGTCCGCGGCGGTAAAGGACGCGGAGGCCACCCAGACGGCCGCGCAGTCGTCGTACGAGGACCTGCTCGGACGACTGTCCAACCTGGTCGAGGGCGCCCCGCCCGGCGGTGAGAACGACTACGTCGTGCTCGAGCACGTCGGTGAACCCCCGACGTTCGACTTCCAGCCGCGCGACCACCTCGAGCTCGGGCAGCTGCTCGGCGCGATCGACACCGAGCGCGGCGCCAAGGTGTCGGGTGCGCGCTTCTTCTACCTGACCGGCATGGGCGCGATGCTCCAGCTGGCGCTGCTGAACCTCGCGATGGCCCAGGCGAGCGCGGCCGGGTTCGTGCCGGTGATCCCGCCGGTGCTGGTCAAGCCCGAGGCGATGGAGGGCACCGGCTTCCTCGGTCAGGCGGCGAAGGACGTCTACTACCTGCCCGAGGACGAGCTCTATCTCGTGGGCACGTCAGAGGTGCCGCTCGCGGCGTTCCACATGGATGAGGTGCTCGACGCCGACCGGCTGCCGATGCGGTACGCCGGATGGTCGACCTGCTTCCGCCGCGAGGCCGGGTCCTACGGGAAGGACACCCGGGGCATCATCCGCGTGCACCAGTTCGACAAGGTCGAGATGTTCTCCTACGTCGCGCCCGAGGACGCGGCCGCCGAGCACCAGCGTCTACTGGCCTGGGAGAAGGAGATGCTGGCGAAGGTCGAGCTGCCCTACCGCGTGATCGACGTCGCGGCCGGTGACCTGGGCTCGTCGGCGGCCCGCAAGTTCGACTGCGAGGCATGGGTGCCGACGCAGGGCCGCTACCGCGAGCTGACGTCGACGTCGAACTGCTCGACGTTCCAGTCCCGCAGGCTACGGATGCGGCTGCGCGACGCCGACGGCGTGCGCCCGCTCGCGACGCTCAACGGCACGCTCGCGACGACTCGGTGGCTGGTGGCCATCCTGGAGAACCACCAGCGGGCGGACGGGTCGGTCGTAGTGCCGGCTGCGCTGCGGCCCTTCCTGGGCGGTCGCGACGTCCTCCAGCCCGGCGACGCTTTGTGACCTACGTCACAACCTGGTAGCCTCCGGCTGCCCTATTTGCGGGGCCTTGGGGGGGTCTGGACATGGCCGCGGTCGAGACACGGGACGCTGGCACCACACGGACACGCAAGCCGATCTATCGACATCTCTACTTCTGGGTGCTGGTCGGCATCACCGCCGGGATCGTCCTGGGCATCGTCGCTCCGGACACCGCGGAGAAGATGAAGCCACTGGCCGATGGGTTCGTCAAGCTCATCAAGATGGTCATCGCGCCGGTGATCTTCTGCACCGTCGTCGTCGGCATCGCCGGGCTCGGCAACCTCTCCAAGGCCGGCCGGGTGGGGCTGAAGGCGCTCGGCTACTTCCTCACGCTGACCCTCGTCGCGCTGGTCATCGGTCTTGTGGTCGTCAACGTGGTCAAGCCCGGCGCTGGTCTGAACATCACACCCGACAAGGCGCTTGCGAAGGACACACTCGGCGCGGCTGATGAGATCAGCGGACCGGTCGACTTCCTCCTGCACATCATCCCCACCAGTTTCGTCGGGGCATTCGCTGACGGCGAGGTCATCCAGGTCCTGTTCCTCGCGATCCTGACGGCCGTCGCCATCACGTTCATGGGCGCGCGCGGCGCCGGCGTAGTCCGGGCCATCGACTCGATGGGCAAGGTCATCTTCGGCATCATCCGGATCGTGATGTACGCAGCGCCGATCGGTGCGTTCGGCGGCATGGCCTTCACGGTGGGCGCTTTCGGTCCCAGCACGTTGAAGAACCTCGGCATGCTGATGCTGTCGTTCTACGCGACATGTCTGGTGTTCATCTTCGTGGTGCTGGGCGTCATCGCCCGCCTGCACGGCTTCTCGATCTTCAAGTTCATCCGGCTCATCAAGGACGAGCTGCTGATCGTGCTCGGTACGTCGTCATCGGAGACGGTGCTGCCGCGGATGCTGGCCAAGATGGAGGCCTCGGGTGCGTCGAAGTCCGTCGTCGGACTGACCATCCCGACGGGCTACTCGTTCAACCTCGACGGCACCTGCATCTACCTGACCATGGGTGCGCTGTTCATCGCACAGGCAACGGGCCAGGACCTGTCGATCGGACAACAAGTCGGTCTGCTGCTCTTCATGCTGCTGGCGTCCAAGGGTGCGGCCGGTGTGACCGGGGCCGGCCTGGTCACCCTCGCGGCCTCGCTGTCCGCGTTCGGGACCATCGACCCGGTGGGTATCGCCCTGATTGTCGGCGTCGACCGGTTCATGTCCGAGGCGCGCGCGCTGACCAACCTGATCGGCAACGGCGTCGCGGCCATGGTGGTCGCCAAGTGGGAGGGCGAGCGCGACGACGCCAGGTTCCAACGGGTCCTGGACGACCCGTCGCTGGTGGAGGACGCCGACCTCGAGGCGATCATGCGCGAAGACCCGCACGACCCAGCCGCCGGGCCAGCACCCGACGGCGCGCCTCGCCGCATCGACCTCGGCTCCGGCGACAAGGAGAGCGCACCGGTCGCGGCCGGTCCTGTCACCCGCTGACCGCTGCGCGACAATGCGGGGTGCTCTCTCGTCCGCTGCCCGCGCTCGTCGCCACTGACCTCGACGGCACGATCGTCCCCTGGGATGGCGTCATCAGCGACCGCACCGTCCGAGTGCTCAAGGCTGTCGAGGCCGCAGGTGTGCCGGTGGTGTTCGTGACCGGTCGTCCGCCGCGTTGGATGAGCGATATCGCCGAGCGAACCGGTCACACCGGGCTGGCGATCTGCGCGAACGGTGCGCTGGTGTACGACCTGCACAGCGAGAAGGTGGTGGACCACTTCCCGCTGTCGGTCGAGGTCGGCCTGGATGTCGCTCGACGGCTGCGCGATGCGCTGCCGGACATCCGCTTCGCGGTGGAAACCCTCGACGGCTTCGCGCACGAGCCGGCGTACCAGCCGCGGTGGGACGTCGGACAGGCGAGCGCCGTCGCGGGGATCGAAGACATCTACGGCGGGACGGTCGTCGTCAAGCTACTGGCCCGACATGAGGAGCTCGACGCCGACACATTGCTCGTCGCCGCACGCGAGGTGGTCGGTGACCTCGCCGAGCTGACCCACTCGTCGCAGTCCGGGCTGCTCGAGATCTCGGCCAACGGGGTGTCCAAGGCGACGACTCTCGCTCGGTTGTGCGAGCAGCAGGGGATCGATGCGGCCGACGTCGTCGCCTTCGGCGACATGCCGAACGATCTCCCGATGCTGTCCTGGGCGGGCACGTCGTACGCCGTGGAAGGCGCCCATCCCGACGTGCTCGCGGCCGTCCCACGACGTGCACCCGCCGCCGAGGACGACGGCGTCGCCCAGATCCTCGAGGACCTCTTCGACCTCTAACTTTCCCTCACGCCTACCCCGTCCATGATCGTGAGTGGGATCGAGCGCGCTTCTCGCTGTTTCCCACTCACGATCATGGAAAGTCGGGGCGTTTGGGCCGTCGGGGGGATGTGCGCTTGCTGAGTCAGGCGGCCAGCGCGAGGAACGCGGCAAGTTCACGCACAAGCTGGCACGGATCGCGCCAGACCCGCGAGGACGGGATGCGCATCAGCACGATGCCGGTGGCCTGGATGGCGTTCTGCCGTCTGAGGTCCGCCGCCCAGGCAGCTGCGTCGAGGTGGAAGCGATGGCCGTCAAGCTCCACACCTTTCGCCAGCTGGCGCCAGAGAGCGTCGACGTACTTGGTGCCGTCGCGGGTCTCGACCGGCGCGTTCAGCTCCGGAAGGGGAAGTCCTGCGCGTCCGACGATTGTCAGAAACTGCGCTTCCGACGCGGCGTGCGCACCTACGGCGACTTCTTCGAGGACCAGCGATGGGAGGAGTGAGCCACGCCGCGGTGCGCCCGCCAGCTCAACGGCCAACTGCTCAGGAGTTGCCAGCCGCTTCTGAGCCGCTCGACCCATCAATGCGCGGACGGCGTCGAGTCGCGCGAGTCCGGCGCTGATGTCGATGACAGTTCGTGCTGGCGGCGTGAACGGTAGGTGGTCGAGAAGGCGCGGCGCGCAGTCGCGGACTGTCTGGTGAACGACGATGTTTGCCGTTGACGACACATGGTGGCCGTGCACGACGGTGACGTGCTGTCGTGGCGGCTCGGGCACCAGTCCCCAGGCGGCACCTGCAGTCGCGTGGCTGAGCACGGCCGATGCCCCGCCGTACTCGACTGCGACGATCAGCCGTTGGTGAGTGGTCAATCGGCCAGCTGTCCGGCACACGATGCCGGGGGCCGGCTCCAGCCAGTGACCGGATCGAATGCGGCGCCTTATGGTGGGGCGGGTGACTCCCGCTGCGACGATGGCGTCGATGCTGGCGATGTCGTCCCACCAGGGGATATCGGAAACATCTCGCATGGGCCCAGCGTGGCCGCGGTCCGATCCGCATCGGCCGCGTCATCCACAGGACCGGTGACGCCCGCTCTGCTTGCCCATGATCGTGAGTGGCATCGTGCGCGAAAAGCGTCGAATCGCACTCACGATCATGCAAAGACAGAAGGGGCGTCTGGCTAGAGGTATTGGCCGGTGCCCGTGCCACCGGGCTGGTCACCAGGTTCCTGCTCGCCCGGCGAGGCGTCGGGCATCCCCGGCATCCCGGCCGGCAGCGCCCGCCGGCGGATCTCCTCGAACTGCGCCCGCGCCGCCATCTGCTGCGCGAACAGTGCCGTCTGGATGCCGTGGAACAGCCCTTCCAGCCAGCCCACCAGCTGGGCCTGGGCAACCCGCAGCTCGGCCTCGCTAGGCACTTCCTTGTCACTGAACGGCAGCGAGATCCGCTCCAGCTCCTCGATCAGCTCGGGCGCCAGACCCTCCTCGAGCTCCTTGATCGACCGGGTGTGGATGTCGCGTAGACGCGCCCGGCTCGCCTCGTCCAGCTCCGAGCTGCGCACCTCCTCGAGCAGCTGCTTGATCATGCTGCCGATCCGCATCACCTTGGCCGGCTGGTCGATCAGCGTGGTGACCGATCGCTCCTCGAGCTCGCCGTCCGCACCAGGTGGCCCCTCGACCGCCATGCCGTCGGGCCTGACCACCAGCACGCGCTGCGGGTCGTCGCCGCCGGGCTGGTCCACTGAGGTCTCGCTGCGCTCATCGGGTGGCTGGGTCATGCGCCCATCCTTACCCACCGCATTTCGGTTGGACCCTGCGCGTGCCACCTGGCAGCCTCGACCCTTGTGACCACGCGCCGGATGACCCTCGACGACGCTCCCGCGATCGCCGAGCTGCTGCTCGCGAGCGACATCGCCGTGCTGGGCCGTTCCGACTACACGCTCACCGAGGTGGAGGGTGACCTGCGCCGCTCCGACCTCGAACACACCGGCTGGTACGACGGGTCCGGCACCCTGATCGGCCACGGGTGGGTGGGCCGGTTCGAGCAGACCAGCAAGATCGAGGTGGACGCCTACGTGCATCCTGAGCACGACGCCGCCCTCGGCGACGAGGTGCTCGCGACCCTCGAGGCGCGTGGCCTCGAGCTGGCGGCCGAAGCCGGCCACGACCATGCGCTGTTCGACATCGGT
>JBDUAP010000361.1:0-3089 GCA_040004585.1 Sporichthyaceae bacterium | reverse complement strand
GATCAGCATCGTCGACGTCAACCGGCTGCGGTTGACCGTCCACCGCAACGGCCAGGTCGCCCGGGTCATCCCGGTGAGCACCGGCAAGGCCGGCTTCCTCACCCGCAGCGGCATCAAGGTCGTCAGCGAGAAGCATGTCCTGAAAATCATGGACGCGGCCACGATCGGGATCAGCAAGAACGACCCCGAGTACTACCGCCTCGAGGTCCCCTACGCGCTGCGGGTCACCAACAGCGGCGAGTTCGTGCACGCCGCTCCGTGGTCGGTCGCCAGCCAGGGCCGCGCCCGGGTCAGCCACGGCTGTGTCGGGATGAGCACCCCCAACGCGATCTGGCTTTTCAACCAGACCCACATCGGTGACATCGTCCAGGTTGTCGGCTCGCCCCGGCGACTCGAGCCCGGCAACGGATGGACCGACTGGAACGTCACGTGGTCGACCTGGGTCAAGGGCAGCGCGCTTTAGAGCCTGACCGCTGACTGGCCTCGGCCGCGGCCGCGATGTTGCGGGCCATCCCCCCGAACACGATGCCGTGGAACGGCGCGATTGCCCACCAGTAGAGGTGGCCGAGCAGGCCGCGCGGGTGGAAGACTGCTCGCTGCACGTAGGTCGAGGTCTGCCCGTCGGGCTCGACGCCGAGCTCCAGCCAGGCCAGTCCCGGCAGCCTCATCTCGGCGCGCAGCCGCAGCATGGCGTTCTCTTCCCGGGACTCGACCCGCCAGAAGTCGATGGTCTCCCCGACGGACACCCGGTCGGGGTGGCGACGGCCCCGGCGCAGCCCCACCCCGCCGACCAGCCGGTCGGCGATGCCGCGCACCCGCCACGCGACTGGCAACGAGTACCACCCCCGCTCGCCGCCGATGCCCTCGATGACGCGCCAGACCGCGGCGGGGGAGGCGGCGACGGCACGGGTGCGCCGGTCGACGTAGAGGCTGCCGCCGGCCCAGTCGGGGTCGGTGGGCAGCGGGTCGCTGGGTGCGCCGGGGACCGACGCCGACGACCAGCGGGTGGCCACGTCGGCGTCGCCGATGCGCGCCAGCGCCAGCTCGACGGCCTGCTCGAACCCGAGCAGGCCACCGGGCGGGTCCGGCACGTAGTCGGCGATGTCGTGTTCCCGGCACACCACCTCGGTTCGGAGTGACTCGACGAGCGGGCGGGCCAGCGAGCTGGGAACGGGAGTGACCAGGCCGACCCAGTGGCTTGACAACCAGGGTGTCAGGACCGGAACGGGCACGATCAGCCGCCGGGGCAGTCCGGCGACGACCGCGTAGCGCACCATCATGTCGCGGTAGGTGAGGACGTCCGGGCCGCCGATGTCGAAGGACCGGTGCACGTTCGCCGGGAGCCGCGCACAGCCCACCAGATAGCGCAGCACGTCGCGGATCGCGATCGGCTGGATACGGGTGTTCAGCCAGCGCGGCGTGATCATGGCAGGCAACCGCTCGGTGAGGTAGCGCAGCATCTCGAAGGACGCCGAGCCGGAGCCGATGATCACGGCGGCGCGAAGGACCACCGTCGGGACATCGGAGGCCAACAGGATCTGGGCGACCTCGTCGCGCGAGCGCAGGTGGGCGGAGAGGTGCCTGTCGCCGTCATGGGCGGGGGAGAGCCCGCCGAGATAGACCATCCGGCCCGCCCCGGCGTCGCGCGTCGCTGAGGCGAACGACTCCGCGTTGGCGCGGTCGGTGTTCTCGAAGGCTGCGGTCCCGAGTGCGTGGACGAGGTAGTAGGCCACGTGGATGCCGGCCAGTGCCGGACCCAGCGTCGCCGGATCGGACACGTCGGCTTGCACGACCTCGACCTCGCGGATCCACGGGTGGTCCCCAAGCCGGTCGGGATGGCGCGCCAGCACTCGCACCCGGCAACCAGCGGCGAGCAGCTCGGGCACCAGCCGTCCGCCGATGTAGCCGGTGGCGCCGGTGACGAGGCACAGCGGCGAGGCGACGGTCATGACCACACCTGGCGACGGCGTGCGGTCAGTGGTGGCCGCTCTCCAGCTCGCGGACCTCTTGCGGCGTCGGGGGAGTGACGTTGTCCTCGAAGTAGAACCGCGAGACCTTGGCCCGCACCTTGGACAGCAGGATGCGTCGGCGGGGGATGCCGTTCTCGTCGGTTGACGGCTCGAGAATCAGCGGTCGCGCGGCCTCGTGCTGGGTGAGCATCCACCGTTCGGTGTCAGAAATCGGGGCGTGCACCTCGATCATCTCGCCGTTGGGCAGCCGCTGGATGATGCCGGTCTCACGTCCGTGCAGGACGGTCTCGCGGTCACGCCGCTGCAGCCCCAGGCAGATCCGCTTGGTGACGACGTAGGCGATCGGCGGGAGCACGAAGATCAGGATCCGGAAGAGGTTCGTGATCGAGTTGATCGACAAGTGGAACGTGGTCGCGAGAATGTCGTTGGCGCCACCGGCGAGCAGGATCAGGAAGAACGTGATCGACATGACGCCGAGCCCGGTGCGGGTGGGCACGTTGCGCGGCCGGTCCAGGACGTGGTGCTCCCGTTTGTCGCCGGTCACCCACTGCTCGATGAACGGGTAGGCCCCCATGGCCGTGAACATGAATCCCGGTATGACGAGCGCAGGCACCAGCACGTTCCACGGGATGGTGAACCCGAACAGCTGGGTCTCCAGGCCGGGGAACATCCGTAGTGAGCCTTCGAGGAAGCCCATGTACCAGTCGGGTTGGGAGCCGGCGGATATCTGCGTCGGCTCATAGGGGCCGAACAGCCATACCGGGTTGATCGACACGAACGCCGAGAGCAGCGCGGTCAGGCCAAACACGATGAAGAAGAACCCGCCCGCCTTTGCCGTGTAGACGGGGAAGAACGGGAAACCGACGGCGTTCTTGTCGGTGCGTCCGGGCAGTGGGTACTGCGTGTGCTTCTGGTACCAGACCATCATCAAGTGCGCGGAGATCAGCGCCAGGAACAGACCGGGGATCAACAGGACGTGCACGGTGAAGAGCCGAGCGATGATGTCATCGCCCGGGAACTGGCCACCGAACAGGAAGAAGGACAGGTAGGTCCCGACCACGGGAAGCGACTGGAGCACGCCCTCCGTGATCCGCAGGCCGACGCCGGAGAGCAGGTCGT
>JBDUAP010000360.1:0-3095 GCA_040004585.1 Sporichthyaceae bacterium | reverse complement strand
CCGCAACGACGCTTGCTATCACGGAGCCAACGTCAAGGTCGTCGCAGTCGGGGGCCATGGCGAGCTTGCGCTGCTCGCGATCCAGCCGGTCGATGAACAGGATCCCGTCGAGGTGGTCGGTCTCGTGCTGGACGCAGCGGGCGAGCAGCTCGCTGCCTTCCAGGGTGACCGGCTCGCCGTGCATGTTCATGCCCGTGGCGACCACCCGGATCGCCCGCTTGGTCGGAAAGGCGAGACCGGGGAAGGACAGGCAGCCTTCTTCACCCTCTTCCTCCTCGCTGGACAGGTCGATGGCGGGATTGATCAGGTGCCCGAGCGTGTCGTCGACGTGGTAGGTGAAGACCCGCAGGCTGACCCCGATCTGGGGCGCCGCCAACCCCACGCCGGGCGCGTCCATCATCGTCTCGGCGAGGTCCTTGACCAGCGTGCGCAGCTCCTTGTCGAAGTCGCGCACCGGGTCGGCAGGCGTGCGCAGCACCGGGTCGCCGAAGAGCCGGATGGGCTGGACGGGCACGGGTGCTCCTGGCGCAGGCGGGTCCGGACGGCCGGTCGGCCGTGGTGAGGGTCCCAGTCTACGAAACCCGGCGGGGGTCGTATGGTCCGCAGGCATGGCAGACATCGTTGATCCCCGCATCGAGGAGTACGCCGTGGCGCACTCCACTCCGGAGCCTGCACTCTTCGCCGCCCTCGCAGCGGATACCCGAGCGTCGACCAGCGCGCCGAACATGATGGTGGGCACGCTGGAGGGCCGGTTCCTGTCTTTCCTCGTGTCGATGCTGCGCCCGCAGCTGGTCCTCGAGATCGGCACGTTCACCGGCTACTCCGCGCTGTCCATGGCGGAGGCGCTGCCACCCGGGGCTCGCATCGTGACGTGCGACATCAGCGAGGAACACGTGGCGATCGCCCGCCGGCACATCGGCGGCTCACCGCACGCCGACCAGATCGAGATCAAGGTCGGCCCCGCCCTGGAAACGCTGAAGAGCTTGGACGGCCCGTTCGACCTGGCCTTCATCGACGCGGACAAGACGGGCTACCTCGATTACTACGAAGCCATCGTGCCGAAGCTGGCTCCCAGCGGTGTCATCGTCATCGACAACGTGCTGTGGAGCGGACGCGTGCTGGACGACGCCTCGGCCGACGATGTGGACGAGCAGACGCCCGTGATGCGCCAGTTCAACGACCATGTTGTGGCCGACGAGCGCGTCGAGTGCGTGATGCTGCCGCTGCGCGACGGCGTCACCCTGGTCAGGAGTCGGATCGGGGGTTGACCAGGACTTCGGCCTTCGGTAGGACGCCGAGCTCGATGAGCTGATCGCGCAGACTGCGCGGGCTGTCGTAGCGGACGGCGACGAGTCCGGCGGTTTGCGCCGAAGCGACGTTGGTTGGCGAGTCGTCGACGTAGACCGTGTTGGCAGCCTCGAGGTTGTGTCGTCGGAGCAGGATCGCGAAGATCCGCGGGTCTGGCTTGGCCACGTGCTCCTCTCCGGAGACGACGATGCCGTCGAACAAGTCGAGAAAGGCGTACTCGCGGCGCGCCACCTGGAACGTCTCGGCCGACCAGTTCGTCACCGCGAGCAGCGGCACCCCGGCGGCGTGCAGCTCCTCGAGGATCGTGACCGTGCCGGCAATCGCTCCGCCGAGGGTCTCGACGAACCGCTGCGGGTAGGCCTCGATCAACTCTCGACGATCCGGGTGCCGGGCCGCGTGCGCGGCGACCGCGTCGGCCCAGCTGCCGCCGGCATCCTGTGCGTGGTTCCACTCCGCGAAGCCGATCTCCTCGAGGAACACCTCGACCTCGTCTTCGGGCATCAGCCGGCGGTAGAGGTAGCGCGGGTCCCAGTCGATCAGGACGCCGCCGAGGTCGAACACCACCGTCGTGATGTGGGGTGAGTCGGTGTGAGGCGTACTCATGCGATCTGCAGCGGGTCGATCTGCACCCGCACCGAGCCGAGCTCCTTGCGCGCGCTGCGGACCCCGGCGGCGGCGTGCAGTGCGTCGGCCAGAGCCCGGCCGCCGGCCCGTGGAACCCGCACGATCATGCGCTCGAGCGGACCGTCATCGCTGTCCCGGCCCGGTGCGACGACCGGGCCGAGGACCTCAGCGCCGGGAGGAAGCTCGGTGATCTCGAGCAACCGGGCCAGCGCCGGACGGGTCCCGGTGAGCGAGGCCATCCGCGCAGCCGGTGGCAGCCGGGAGACCAACCGGTCGGCGAGCTCGCGCTCCGCGAACCCTTCCGGGTCCCAGCGGACCAGGGCCTGCACGGGGCGGCTCGCCGGGTCGGCCAGGACGACGACCAGCCCGCCGTCGACCGCCGGTCGGACCAGGGCCGCGGCGGCCAGCCAACGCCGCAGCGCCTCCTCGCCGGCCCGCAGGTCGGGGCGCGTAAGCAGCGCCCACCCGTCGAGGAGCAGCGCCGCGGCGTAGCCGCCCTCGGCTACTGGCTCGGCTCCGGGAGTGGCGATCACGAGCGCCGGCTCCGCACCGACGTCGGCGAGGACGCCGTCGCGCCCGGACGTGCGCACCGGCACCTGCGGGAACGCCCGGCCCAGCTCCTCGGCGGTGCGGCGCGCGCCGACGACCAGCGCCCGGGTGCGGGTGCCACCGCAGGAGGCGCACTCCCATCCCACGGCGGGTGAGCCGCACCAGGCGCACTCCGGCTTGCCTTGGTTCGCGGTCGTCGCCAACGGGCCCTGGCAGGCCCGGCAGCGGGCCGGCGTCCGGCAGTCCGCGCAAGCCAGCGACGGGAGGTAGCCGCCGCGGGGCACCTGCACGAGCACCGGTCCGCGGGTGAGCGCCGCACGGGCGGTGCGCCAGGCCAGGCTGGGCAACCGCGCGGTGCGGGCGGCCGGGTCGGCGGCCAGCTCGGCGTCGTCTCCGGCGACCAGGACGCGCGGCGCGGAGCTGCGCAGCACCGAGCGCTCGGCCTGCACCGGACGGGCCCAGCCGGTGCCGACCAACTGGGCGGCTTCCGCCGTACGGGCGAATCCCCCCACGAGCAGGCCGCATCCTTCGCCGAGCGCGCGCAGGCCGAGCACCTCGCGCACGTGCGGGTAGGGGGCGTGCGGCTCGGAGTGCAGGTCGTCGCCGTCGTCCCA
>JBDUAP010000359.1:0-3103 GCA_040004585.1 Sporichthyaceae bacterium | reverse complement strand
CAAGGCCCATGAGGCGGGGCTGAACTACGTCAAGCTCGACGGCGACGTGGGGATCATCGGCAACGGTGCCGGCCTGGTGATGTCCACCCTGGACGTGGTGGCCTACGCCGGCGAGGAGGTCGGCGGGTCCAGGCCGGCCAACTTCCTGGACATCGGGGGCGGCGCCTCCGCGGAGATCATGGCCGCCGGCCTCGACGTCATCCTGAACGACGCGCAGGTGAAGAGCGTGTTCGTCAACGTCTTCGGCGGGATCACGGCGTGCGACGCGGTGGCCAACGGCATCGTGCAGGCCATCGAGCTGATCAAGTCCAAGGGCGGTGACGTGAGCAAGCCACTCGTCGTACGACTGGACGGGAACAACGCCGAGGAAGGCCGGCGAATCCTCGATGAGGGCGAGCACGACATCGTCGAGCTCGTCGACACGATGGACGGTGCGGCCCGCCGCGCCGCCGAGCTCGCGGCTGCGGGGGTGTGACATGGCGATCTGGCTGACCGAGAACTCGAAGATCCTGGTGCAGGGCATCACGGGTGGCGAGGGCACGAAGCACACCAGGCGCATGGTTGCGTCCGGTGCGCAGGTCGTCGGCGGGGTCAACCCGCGCAAGGCCGGCAGCGATGTCGACGGCATCCCGGTCTACGCGACGGTGTCCGAGGCGATGAAGGAGACCGGCGCCGACGTGTCCGTCGTGTTCGTCCCGCCCGCGTTCGCGAAGGACGCCGTGGTCGAGGCGATCGACGCACAGATCCCGCTCGCCGTGGTCATCACCGAGGGCATCCCGGTGCACGACACGGCGTCGTTCTTCCAGTACGCCGTGAACGCCGGCGCGACCCGCATCATCGGGCCGAACTGTCCGGGGCTGATCAGCCCTGGGCAGTCCAACGCCGGCATCATCCCGGCCGACATCACCCAGGTCGGCCGGATCGGACTGGTCAGTAAGTCCGGGACGCTGACCTACCAGATGATGTACGAGCTGCGCGACCTCGGTTTCTCCACCGCCGTCGGCATCGGCGGCGACCCGGTCATCGGCACCACGCACATCGACTGCCTGGAGGCGTTCGAGGCCGACCCCGAGACCGTCGCCATCGTGATGATCGGCGAGATCGGCGGTGACGCCGAGGAGCGGGCCGCGGCGTATATCAAGGAGAACGTGACGAAGCCGGTCGTCGGCTATGTCGCCGGTTTCACCGCGCCCGAGGGCAAGACGATGGGCCACGCCGGCGCGATCGTGTCCGGCTCGTCCGGCACCGCTGCCGCGAAGAAGGAGGCCCTCGAGGCCGTCGGCGTCAAGGTCGGCAAGACCCCGTCCGAGACGGCCCGGCTGATCCGCGGGCTGATGACCTCCCACTGACCGTCCCGCCCGACCCCCACTTTCATGATCGTGAGTGGGAAACGCACAGAAATGCGCCCTATCCCACTCATGATCATGGTCACACGGTTGCCTCGCTGCCAGGCGCGGGCGTAGGCCTCCTGGACCAGCTCCTGGGCGTCGGCCAGGTTGCCCGTCATGGCATACATCTGGTGCAGCAACCGACGGTTGGTCCCGGCGTAGAAGGCGTCGAAGCTCTCGGCGTCCCTCACCTGGTGCCCTCCGTCCGTTGCTGCGGTGTCAGAGGTGATGACCCCCCACGCCGCCGGTCGGTTGCACCGTCAGGCATATCTTTTTTCGGTCACCTGGACGACGTAGCCGAGCTTGTCAAAGCGCAGCTCGAGCTGGATGGTGCCGCCCTTGCTGTCCAGCGCGTCGAGCAGGGTCTGCACCGGCACCCGTTCGGGGTCGCTGCTCGCCGCGAGCTGCACCCCACCGAAGACCTTCACGTCCGGGGCGAGCACCAGGTCGCGGGTGCGGGGGTTCTCGTTCACGATCAGCCCACTGCGGGCCGTCTGGGCGTTCCCGCCGTGGGCCTTGGCGTACTTCTCGGCGGCGTCACCGCGCAGCAGCTGCACCCGGTCGAAGGCCACATGGGTGAGCCCATTGGCCGTTCGGCGGGCGCCGAGGAAGTAACCGATGTCCTGCGTCCGCCCGCGCTCGATCTGGGACCCCGAAGCGACGGTTGGCCGCCGTGGCGTCGGGGTGGCCGAGGTCGCTGACCCGGACGGGCCGGGTGACGTCGTACGACCGGCACTAGTGCTGTCGGCGCCGCTGTCGGTGAGGCTCAGCAGGAAGCCGGTGCCCAGCCCGACCAGCGCCACGGCAACGAGCACCAGTGCGGCGAGGAGCAGGTTGTGTCGGCGCGACACCCCGGAACCGGGCGGATCCCCATCGTGACGAGCCACGACCGCCACGATAGGAGACGATGTCCATTCTCCTGCCGAGCAAGGGTGCCAACCGGACCCGCAGCGGCCCCCCCCGCCCCGCGGACACCCCGCCTAGACCGCTGCTCGTCGCGGGCCTGACCGCCGCGGCGCACGCGGCCGCGCTGGGTCTTCTCACGATCACCGTCATCGTGCTGGTTGGCTGGGCGACGGCCGCCGATAGCGGCGCGAGCGCCGGTGAGGCGGTGCGCTCCGCCGTGCAGGTGTGGCTGGTCGGGCACGGCGGCTCTCTCGCCATCCCCGGCGGCCGGTTCGCACTGACGCCGCTGGGGCTCACGGCGCTGCCTGCCCTGTTGCTCTATCTGGCCGCGGGCCGGGCGGCGCGGTCAGCCGGGGTGGACACGCCGCGCGCCGCGGTGTCCCTGACCGCAGTGCTCGCTGGGTCCTACGCCGTGCTGAGCGCCCTGCTGGCGCTGGTCGCCCGCACCGACGACGTCCGGCCACTGCCGGTGAGTGCGTTCCTGGCAACGGCCGCCCTCGCGATCGGCGCGGGCGGTGCCGGCGCCGCCCGGGCGAGCGGGAGCTGGCCCGTGTTGTGGCAGCGGGTGCCCGCGCCATTGGCGCTGGCCGGCACCGGGGGCCTGGCCGGGCTGGCTGCGCTGCTTGCTGGCGGTGCTCTGCTGGCCGCGGCCTCGCTCGCGCGCCATCATGACGCCGCGGTGGCGATGACCCGCGGCCTGGCGACCGGAGCGCTGGGCGGGCTGCTGCTGTTCTGCGCCGGCTTGCTGTACCTGCCGACTGCAGTCGTGTGGGCCGCATCCTTCGCTGCCGGACCAGGCTTCGTGCTCG
>JBDUAP010000358.1:0-3105 GCA_040004585.1 Sporichthyaceae bacterium | reverse complement strand
GGCGTGCGGCCATCCGCTCCCGGGCGGCCACGACCCTCGCCGCCACGGTCGCGGTGTCCTCGACATAGGCGGCGTCTTCGCGCAGCTCGGCTCTGGTGGCCGCGAGCATTTCCAGGCTCAGGTCGACCCGGTCGAGCAGGGGGCCGGAGAGACGCCCGAGGTAGCGCAGCTTGGCCATCGGGGAGCAGCGGCAGTCGCTGCCCTTGCCGACGGCCAACCCACAGGGGCACGGGTTGGCCGCGAGGACCAGCTGGAACCGGGCCGGGAACCGGACCTGCGCCACCAGCCGGGACACGGTGATCTCGCCCGACTCGAGCGGCTGGCGCAAAGCGTCGAGCACGCCGGGTGCGAACTCGGGAGCCTCGTCCAGGAACAGCACGCCGCGATGGGCCAGCGAGGCGGCACCCGGCCGCACCTGGCTGGAGCCACCACCGACGATCGCCGGCACCGACGCGTTGTGGTGCGGCGCCTGGAACGGCGGCCGCGTCACCAACGGCGTCCCCGGCGGCAGCGTGCCGGCCACCGAGTGCACGGCCGTCACCTCGAGCGCGGCCTCGGAGTCCAGCGGCGGCAGCAGACCGGGCAGCCGCTCCGCGAGCATCGTCTTGCCGGCGCCGGGCGGGCCCAGCATCAGCACATGGTGTCCACCGGCGGCGGCGACCTCCATCGCGAACCGTGCCGTCGCCTGGCCGAGGACGTCGCGCAGGTCAGGCTCGACAGACGCCCCGCCGTTGTTGGCGTCCGCGTCAGCTCCCGCGGCTGGTCCCGCCGGTTCGTCGTCGAAGGCCTCCTCGGGGAGCGGTTCGGAGCGGGCCAGCGCGACCAGCTCGCGTAGCGAGCGGACACCAGTGACCCGCACTCCGGGCACCAACCGCGCCTCGGCCGCATTCGCCGCCGGCACCACCACACTCTCGACACCGGCCGTCGCGGACGCCGCTACAGCCGGCAGCACTCCGCGCACCGGACGGACCCGGCCGTCCAGCCCCAGCTCGCCGATCAGCACGGCTCGGTCGAACACTCCCGCGGGGACGGCCGACTGCGCCGCCAGCACAGCCGCCGCGATGGCGAGGTCGAAGCTCGACCCGCGCTTGGGCAGGCTGGCCGGTGACAGGTTGATGGTGATGCGGCGGGTCGAGGGCCAGGCTTGACCGCTGTTCAGCACCGCGGCGCGCACGCGGTCGCGGGACTCTGACAGCGAGGTGTCGGGCAGCCCCACGAGCGAGTAGGACGGCACGCCCTGCCCCAGGTCGGCCTCGACCTCGACGAGGTGGCCCTGCACGCCGACCAGTGCCACCGCCCGCGTCCGAGCGAGCGACACCTCACATCACCCCGCGAACGTGCTCGACCTCGGCGGCACCGCGGCCGGTCTGCAGCACGCCGACGATGTCGATGCGGATGTCCGGGGGATGCACCCGCTGCTCGCGCACCCACCGGGCGGCCAGCCGCCGCAATCGAGCGGCCTTGCGTGCCGTGACTCCCTCGAGGGGTGCCCCGAACCTGATGCTCGACCGTGTCTTGACCTCGCACACGACGAGCACGTCACCGTCACGGGCGACGATGTCGATCTCCCCGATGTCGCAGCGCCAGTTGCGGTCGAGGATCGTCAGCCCTGCATCGCGAAGGTGTGCGACGGCGACGTTCTCGCCGTACTGACCCAAGCCGTCCTGCGCGCGCACCGGCACCACCTCCGCCGGCAACGCTCCCGCGGGCACGTCGTACGACGGGCAGGGCCGCCGTCCTCTGTGGACAGGCGATGCGTCGAGCTAGCTGTGGATGATCAGCGGGACTGCAGTGCGTCCAGCGCCACGGCCATCGCGATGGCGAGTCGCCGGTCGAGCACTGTGTCGTGCACCTCGAGGAGGTACTTGTCGCGCAGCGACATCTTGCGTGACAGCGACATGACCAGGTGAGTGTCGGCCGCGGTGAAGTCGAAGTGCACCGGCAGTGGGATGGTGTCCTGCACCCGACGGAGGATCGCGACGGCAAGGCTGCGCTCCTGGCCGGTCGCATCCAGGACCGACGGCTGCTCAAGGTGCCACGTCGAGCGCAGCAGCGACTTGCCGAAGTCCTTGCGGAACAACCCGATCGGCTGACCGTCCATGGTGGTGACGTCGTACGTCGCCCCGAGGTCCATCACGCGCCGCGCCTTGAACCGGAACCAGGGGACGCCGTCGCGGCGGAAGGTGACCTCCTCCTTGAACGCCATCCGCTTCTGTTCGACGAAGCAGATCTCTTCGCCGACGGACCCGTCCGGCAGCGCCACGGACACGGTGTAGCGGTTCACCATCAGAGTGAACTTCTGGGCCACCCAGAGTCTGGTCTGCGTTGCGAGCGCTGCGTCGTCCATGCCTTGTCCCCCTAGAAGCCCGAGTCCTTGGGCAGCTCGATGTCGGTCTTGGCCAGCTCTTCGACGTTGACGTCCTTGAATGTCAGCACCCGCACGTTCTTGACGAACCGCGCCGGACGATACATGTCCCACACCCAGGCATCGGACATGACGACCTCGAAGTAGACCTCTCCCCCATCGGTCGAGCGCGGCTGCACGTCGACACTGTTCGTGAGGTAGAACCGACGGTCGGTCTCGACGACGAAGGCGAACAACCCCACGACGTCGCGGTACTCCCGGTAGAGCTGCAGCTCCATCTCGGACTCGTACTTCTCGAGGTCCTCGGCACTCATGCGAACACCGCCCCCTCGGTCAGGACAGCCAGGTCCGCTGGGCTGTCGACTGTGACGACCTCGTCGAGCTCGGCGTCCGCGCTGTCGATGCGCGCGAGCGTGCGGGCCGGGATGCGCACGTCGTCCCTGCAGCGACGCGCGACGTTCAGGTAGGAGAAGCGGTGCTCGGCGCACGGCCCGTGCCTGTCGAGCGCGGCGTTGTGGTCGGGCGTGACGTAGCCCTTGTGCACCGCGAAGTCGTAGCGGGGATGCCGCTCGTGCAGCTCGGCCATCAGCCGATCCCGGGTGACCTTCGCGACCACCGACGCCGCGGCGATCGAGGCGCTCACCCGGTCGCCCTTCCACACGGCCAGGCCGGGGGCGGGCAGCCCCGCGACGGGGAACCCGTCGGTCAGCACGTACGCCGGGGCGAGCTCGAGTCTGCAC
>JBDUAP010000357.1:0-3111 GCA_040004585.1 Sporichthyaceae bacterium | reverse complement strand
GGAGTTGAAGAGCGCCCGAGCCTTGTCCCGGTCCCACAGCACGGACGACCCGGCGGACGTGGAGAAGTTGGGGTTCGCGACCGGCACGGTCACCTTCTTGCCGCCGTCGCCGGACACCGAGCGCATCACCAGGGCGAAGCGGACGAGATCGAGGGGTCCGTCCTCCTGGTCGATCGTGAGGGCCTTGGTCGCCGAGTTGCCGAGCGGGATGAACCGGAACGGGTTGAGCAGCACTCCAGGGCTGCTGGCCCGCGCGAAGATGGAGCTGAGGAAGGCCTGCTGCCGCTCGACCCGGCCGAGGTCGCCCTTCGGGTCGAAGTAGCGGGCTCGCACGTAGCCGAGTGACGTCGGACCGTCCATCTCCTGGCAGCCGGCCTTGACCTTGAGACCGGCCTTCTTGTCCTTGATGGCCTTGGGCGGGCACAGCTCGACTCCGCCGATCGAGTTGACGACGCCGACGAACCCGCCGAAACCGATCTCGGTGTAGTGGTCGAGGCGGATGCCGGTCACGCGTTCGACCGTCTGTGTGAGCAGCGGCGCGCCACCGAAGGCGTACGCCGCGTTGAGCTTGTTGCGTCCGTGCCCCGGGATCGGCACGTAGGAGTCGCGCGGCAGGCTGACCATGGTGGGCGGGCCACCGTCGGACGGCTTGTGCAACAGGATGATGGTGTCGGTACGACGGCCCCCCGCATTGCCCGCGTGCAGCTTCTTGCGCTCTGCTGCGCTGAGGCCTTCTCGGCTGTCGGAGCCGACGAGCAGCCAGGTCTGCCCGGGCGTCTCGGCCGGGCGTCCTGCGTAGTCCTGCAGCGCGTCGACCTTCTCGATGCGCGTGTAGAAGAAAAGCATCAGCCCGACGATGAGGGCGACGACGAGCGACAGGGCGAGCAGCACGCGCCGCACGATCCGTCCGGTTCCGGGTCCACGCCCCCCGGCCCGCCGGCGGGGGCTGGGCCGCGGCGGCGGCGGCGCCTGAGCGCCTCGGCGCGTTGCCGGCTCCGGGCGGTGAGCCGGCATGACCCGCGTCGCGTCGGCGGGAGGCGGGGCCGGCCGGGAGGCCGGCGCTGGCCCGGCCGCAGGAGGCGGGGTCGGCCGCGAGGCCGGCGCTGGCCCAGAGCCTCTCGACCAGCCCTCGGGCCACTCAGTCATCGGCGATCACCGACCAAAAGTACCCTTGCCCGTCATGACCTCCGCCTCCGTGCCTGCCCCACCGCCGGGCAAGCCGACCAGCGCCGCACGCAGCACCCTGAGCCGGATCATGACCGTGCTCGACACGAACTTGCTGGGCACCGTCCACGGTGGCGTAGTGATGAAGCTGGTCGACGACGTCGCCGGGGTGGTCGCCACGCGCCACTCCGGCGGTCCCGCGGTGACCGCCTCGATGGACGAGATGGCGTTCCTGGAACCGGTTCGGGTCGGCGACCTCGTGCACGCCGAGGCGCAGGTGAACTGGACCGGCAGCACCTCGATGGAGGTGGGCGTTCGGGTGCTGGCCGAACCCTGGAACGAGGCTGGGGTCCCACCGGTCCGGGTAGCGACCGCCTACCTCGTCTTCGTCGCCGTCGACGCCGACGGCAGCCCGCGGGTCGTGCCGCCCGTCCTGCCGGAGACGGACGAGGACCATCGCCGCTTCAGCGAGGCGGAGATCCGACGAACCCACCGGCTGGCCCGGCGCGAGGCCATCCTGCTGTCGCGACAGCACCCGGACTAGCTCACCCGCACGGGTCGTCGGCGGCCGTCCGGTCACCCCCCGATGCCGACCCGACCCTCCGCTGCGGCTTCACCCGGACCGCCCGCACCCCGTCGTACGTGGAACCCACGACGACCTCCTGCGTGCGGCCGAGCCCGGTGACCTTCTCGAGCTGCGCGCCCGGCAGCGCTGCCGCGAGGGTTTTCACGCTCTCCGTGTAGCGGGCGTCGTAGCGGATCAGCGTTCCCGTGAGCCCGGTGCGGCGCCAGTTCTCCGCTGGGCCGGCCACCACGAAGCCGCGCGCGGCGAGATCGGCGGCGGCCCGGGCCCCGAGGCCCTTGGTCCCGGCGCCGTTGTAGATGCGCACCTGGATGTCGGCGGGCGCAACGCTGACCGCAGTCTTGTTCGCCTGCACCGGGCGCTCGGGTGCCGAGTCCTGGCGCATCGCCGCGAACATCTCGCCGGCGGCCTGCTCGTCCCATAGCGCAACGGCACCGATCTGACCCGGCCGGTACGACGGGTTGCTGACCGGAACGGTGCGGAACGTGACATCCCGGCCCGAGACGTGCCGCAGCTGGGTCGCCAGCTTCACCATCTCGGTCCGGGTGAGGTCCTGGTCGACGCGCACCGAACCGAGCGCCGCATCGAGGAAGCGCACGAGTGCGCGTGGGTCGAGCAGGACGTCCTTGCTGGTGACCCGGGACACCATCGAGCCCAAAAAGCGTTGCTGGCGCTCGATCCGGCCGAGGTCGGCGCGGGCGTCGAGGTTGCGAGCCCGGACGTAGGCGAGCCCCGTCCTCCCGTCCACGCGCGTCGTCCCCGCCGGCAGTCGCAGTCCGGCCTTGTAGTCGCGCAAGGGCTTGGATGCGCAGACATCCACGCCGCCCACGGCGTTGACGAGGTCCTCGAAGCCGAGGAAGTCCACCTCGATGTAGTGGTCGACCCGGACGCCGGTGCTCCGCTCGACGGTGGCGACGGCTAGCGGCGGTCCGCCCACGGCGTACGCCGCGTTGAGCTTGTTTCTCCGCTCCGGCACGTTGCTGCCGTCTGTGCCGACGTGCGCCGGGATGGTGACGTAGGAGTCCCGCGGCAGACTCGCGGCGGTGACGGTGTCGTACCTCGACGAGACGTGCACGAGCAGCATCGTGTCGGCCCGGCGCCCTGTCGTCTTGGCGGCGTTCCCGACGTGCAGGCGGCGCTGGTCCGCGCGCGACATGCCGGTGCGCGCATCGGAGCCGACCATGAGGAACGTCGTCGACCCGTCGGGACTGGCCACCGGCCGGTCGGCCGAGGCCGCGAACGCGTCCACCCGGTTGATCCCCGCGTCGGACCAGACGAGCAAGCCGTAGCCGGTGCCGCTGACCACAAGCACCATCGCAGCGGCGGCGGCAGTGACCAGGATTGACCCGATTCGCACGACCGGA
>JBDUAP010000356.1:0-3112 GCA_040004585.1 Sporichthyaceae bacterium | reverse complement strand
CGAACGGCCGGTCGGCTCGAACTCGGTTGCGGCGACGGTTGATGGTGCGATCGTCATGACTCTCCTCGGGCCGGGACCCGATAGCAGTCGAGTCCGCGCTTGCCGCAGGCACCTCGCCTGTGGCCCGGTCTTCACCCGGAGCACCCCACCGCGGTGGAGGGTTGCCGTCCAGCAAGCCGGGGCTATGCGCTGGAACTCATGACCTGGGCCAGATACTACCGGACGCGGGCGGGCGCCGGCAGGCCCGCTGCTTTGGCGGCGAGGCGGACCTGGGCGCGGAACAGCGCGTCGCGAGCCTCCGGCTCCACCCAGTCGAGGTGGTTGAACGCCTCGAGGCAGGTGAAGCCGTGCAAGGACGCCCAGGCGTGCATCATCGCCTGGAAGTTCTCCGTGGGGATGTCGCTGAACTTGTCCTCCCCCTCGGCGCAGCGGGTGAATGCCGGCTCGACGTCACGGATCAAGGCGTGTTGCAGCATGCCGGTGTGGTGAGCCTCGGCGAACAGCGCGGCGAGCTGCGACATGGCCCGGCTTGCCGCCTCTGTCGTCGGGCCCTCCTGCGGAGCCACGTAGCCCGGAACGGGAAGGCCGAAGATCAACGCGAACTGCTGCGGCTCGCGTCGGGCCCATTGGCGATAGGCCTCGGCGGCGGCGAGCCAGCGCCCACCGAGGTCGTTGTCGGGCACGGAGTCCCGTGACTCGGCGACGGTTCGACCCAGGTCGTCGTACGCGTCGATGATCAGTGCGGTCAGGAGCTCATCGTGGTCTGCGAAGTAGCGGTAGAGCGCCGGCGGCGTCATGCCCATGACCCGGGCGATGTCGGTGAACCGGGCATTCGTCGTCCCGGTCTCACGCATGAGGTTCAGGGCGGTGGCCTTGATCTCCTCGATCGTCGCCGTGCGCGCACGCTCACGGCGTGGAACCTCGCTCTGCGCGGCGGTCATTGTTCTCCTTGTGTGAACGGGACGTTAAGCATCGTTACAGAAATTACGGGGCTTGACAAGCCTGATGGACTGTAGTTAGTTAAGCCACGTTACTCAACTGACGTCACTTCACGATAGGTCCCCAAATGTCCAGAACACTCCCATCTCCGCGGACCGGCGACGCCTCCGGCGAGTCAGCGCCCGCTATCGGACCACTCGGCCGCCTGGGTCGGTTCGCCTACCGGAACCGCGGCAAGACCGTGCTGGCGTGGGTTGCCGCACTGGCGCTCTCCGCCGGCCTGTCGATGACCTTCGGCGGTGAGTTCTTCGCTGACTACTCCGCGCCCGGCTCCGACTCCAGCAAGGCCCAGCAGCTGCTCGAGGACAAGTTCCCGGCCCAATCCGGCGACACGGTCGACGTGGTCGTCCGCGCGAAGGGCGGCGCCGATGCGGCCAAGCCGGCGGTCGAGTCACTTCTCGCCGACCTGGGGGCAGTCCCCCACGTCGCGAGCATCGAGAACCCCTACGAAACGCCGGGTGGCATCTCGCCCGACGGCCGCACGATCGTGTCGCACATCAAGCTCGACGTGGTGAACCCCGTCGACATGCCGGTGACGGACAGCGAGCGCATGCTCGAGATCGCCAACTCCGCCACCAAGGGCGACCTGCAGGTCGCCCTCGGCGGCCAGAGTGTCACCAACGCGGAGGCCACCGAGATCGGTTCGGAGGGTCTCGGCATCGGCGCGGCCGCACTGATCCTGCTCGTTACGTTCGGCACCATCGTGGCCGCCGGGCTGCCGATCATCGTCGCCATCGCGGGTCTCGCGGTCAGCAGCATGCTGACCGGTCTGCTCATCGCCTTCATCGACGCGCCCGACTGGTCCACGTCGCTCGCGACCATGATGGGGATCGGCATCGGCATCGACTACGCGCTGCTCATGGTGACCAGGTTCCGCGAGTGGCGGGCTGCCGGACTCGAGCCTGAAGCGGCGACGACCGCGACCCTGGACACCGCCGGTCGGGCCGTCATGGTTGCCGGCACGACGGTCGTCATCAGCATGCTCGGCCTGTTCGCCATGGGCCTGTCCTTCATGCGGGGCGCGGCGCTGGTGACCATCCTCGGCGTGCTGGTCGTGATGCTGGCGAGTGTCACGCTTTTCCCGGCCCTGCTCGGCTACTTCGGCAAGCGCATCGACCGTCTGCGCCTTCCGCTGCCGCACCGGACCACGCCGCACATGGCCGTCGGCGGTCACGTCGAGCCCAGCGGCCCGTGGCTGTGGTGGAGCCGGCTGATCGAGCGGCACAAGTTCATTGCCGCTGGCGGCGGCGTGGCCATCCTGTTGGTGCTGGCTGCTCCGTTCCTCGACGTCCGGTTCGGGTTCCCGGACGCCGGCAACAACGCCGAGACCACGTCCACCCGCACGGCGTACGACCTGCTCGCCGACGGCTTCGGTCCCGGCGCGAACGGTCCACTGGTGCTGGCGGCGGAGGTGCCTAGGGGCGACACGGCCGCCCTCGACGCGCTGACCAAGTCGCTCGAGAGCACCCCCGGCGTTGCCGCGGTCACGCCGGCCCAGCTGAACGAGGCCGGTGACACTGCGGTTCTCACCGTCATCCCGACCACGGGTCCGCAGGACAAGGCGACCGACGACCTGGTCGGCCGGCTGCGAGACACCACCATCCCCGAGGCGCTCGCCGGCACCGGCACGCAGGTCTTCGTCGGTGGGGTGACGGCGACGTCGATCGACAGCACCGAGAACATTGCGAGCCGGATCCCGCTGCTCATCGGTGGCGTGGTTGCTCTGTCGATGCTGCTGCTGCTCGTGTCGTTCCGCAGCGTGGTTGTCGCGGTCAAGGCCGCGGTGATGAACCTGCTGTCGGTCGCAGCGGCGTACGGCGTGGTCGCGCTCGTTCTCCAAGGCGGCTGGGCGGGCCGGCTGGTGGGCATCGACACCCCGACGCCACTTCCGGCGTTCGTCCCGGTGCTGATGTTCGCGGTCCTGTTCGGCCTCTCGATGGACTACGAGGTGTTCCTCGTCAGCCGGATGCGCGAGGCATGGACCCGGACGAAGGACAACCACAGGGCCATCGTCGAGGGCCTGGCCGGCACCGGCCGGGTCATCACGGCAGCGGCGCTCATCATGGTCGCGGTGTTCGCCGCGTTCATCCCGAGCCCGGACATCGTCCTCAAG
>JBDUAP010000355.1:0-3112 GCA_040004585.1 Sporichthyaceae bacterium | reverse complement strand
GCACCGGTTACGAGACCGGCAACACCTCGGCCGTGCTCGATGGCGACCTCGACGGCTTCATGCAGGCTGAGCTCGAGCGGCTGGCGACCGGCGGTGAGTGGCGCGGCGACGACACCGGGGATGCCGCGTGACCGATGCTGCGCCGGTGGTGCCGGGCGAGGGTGTTGCAGACAAGGTCTCGTATCGCGCGGTCCGGGTGGACGAGCTGGCCGCCTGCGCCGACGTGTGGCGCGACAGCATCAACGATTACACGCGACGGCTGAACCAGCCTGACGTCCCGCCCGAGACCGCGTCGCTGCTTCGCCTGTACGTCCACCTCCAATCGACCGATCCAGAGCGGTTCGTCGTCGCGACGCTCCCCGTTGAGGCTGGCGAACGGATCGTGGCCTTCGCCGCGGCCCTGATGCGCGAGCGATTGTGGTTTCTCTCGATGCTGTTCGTCCTGCCGGAGCTGCAGGGGGCAGGCGTGGGCCGTGCCCTGCTGGCTCGCGTCGGCCCGCGCGACGGCGAGGCATCGTTCCGCTCGACCGCAACGGACAGCTCCCAGCCGATCAGCAACGCGCTCTACGCGTTGCACGGCATCGTCCCGCGGGTCCCGCTGCTCAACCTGATCGGGCTGCCGCAGGACACGGACGCCTTCGGGGCCCTGCCGTCGGGGGTCGTGCCCACACCCTTCGCCGATATCGCCGGCGCTCCCGGCGGCGACGGCCATCGGAAGCTCGCCGACGACGTCGACGCGCTCGACCGCGAGGTCCTGGGCGTCGCCCACCCGGCCGACCACCGCTACCTGCGCCAGGAGAACCGGACCGGATGGCTGTATCGCGGGCCGGACGGCTCGCCGGTGGCCTACGGCTACGCCACCGAGGCGGGGCGCATCGGGCCGGTCGCCGTCCGCGACGAGACACTCCTAGCCCCGATCCTCGGTCACCTCTCGAACGCGGTGAACCCCCGCGGGGCGTTCGCCCTGTGGCTGCCGGGGACGGCCGATCGAGCGGTCGTGCCGGCGCTCCGGGCCGGCTTCCGCCTGGACCAGTTCCCGGTCCTGCTGTGTTGGGACCGCCCGTTCGCCGACCTCGCGCGCTACCTGCCGATCTCGCCCGGCCTGCCCTGACGAAGGTCGTGTGCGGGAGGGCACGGTCGTCCTGTTTGCCCGGTCATGGACCCGGTGGTAGCCTCGGGGCCGACGTGGCTCCCCCTACCGTGCCCCCGGATGGAGTCGAGCCGATCCGAGTCGGCGACGGTATTCGGCGCCGAGCACGCTCACGGAGTCCTGTGTGACCATCGCCCCTGCGCCATCGACGGTGCGATCGCTTCGTCGCCGCATCCTGGAGCGCGGCCGCGACCAGGCCGTCCCCGATCGTGCAGTCCTCGTGCTGCACGACGTCACGAAGCGCTACCCGAACGGCAAGATCGCCCTGCGCGATATCGACCTCGTGATCCCGGAAGGCGACTTCGTCTTCCTCGTCGGGCCGTCGGGCGCGGGCAAGTCGACGCTGATCAAGCTCCTTATCCGCGACGAGATCGCGACCCGCGGCGAGGTCGTCCTCGACGGCCAGGATCTCGCGCGCCTGCCGCGCCGCCAGGTGCCCAAGATTCGCCGCAAGATCGGGATCATCTTCCAGGACTTCAAGCTGCTGCCGACCAAGACGGTCTGGGAGAACGTGGCATTCGCACTGGAAGTGACCGGCTACCCACGCCGCCTCATCCGCCCGGCCGTGGACCAGGTGCTCGCCATCGTCGGCCTGTCCGCACAGGCGAAGCAGACCCCGAACCAGCTGTCGGGCGGCGAGCAGCAGCGCACGGCCATCGCCCGGGCTCTGGTCCACGACCCGCGCCTGATCATCGCGGACGAGCCGACGGGCAATCTCGACCCGCTCATCAGCTGGGAGATCCTGCAGCTGCTCCTGCGGATCAACGAGCTCGGCGTGACGGTCCTCATGGCCACCCACAACGCCGAGGTCGTGACGGCGCTGCGCAAGCGCGTCGTGGCCCTCGAGGAAGGCCGGATCATCCGCGACGAAGTCGGCGGCGCGTATCACCGTGAGGACTGACCGCCGGTGATCACATTCCTGTTCTTCAGCGTGCGCCGGGCGTGGCAGGGCTTTTGGCGAAACGCGCTGATGAGCATCGCGGCGACCGCGACCATGGTCCTGATGCTACTGCTCCTGGCCGGCTTCTTCATCATCCAGACAGGATTGCTCGCCGGTCTCGAGTTCACCGAGCAGAAGGTGGAGGTCGTGGCCTACCTCGAGCCCACCGCGACCGAGGCGCAGGTGACGGCGCTGCAGGACAGCCTCAAGGCGATGGCCGAGGTCGAGACCGTCACGTACATCTCCCGCGACGTGGCGCTCGAACGTTTCCGCGAATCGATGAAGGCGCAGGGCCGCGAGGACCTGACCCAGTACCTCGACAGCAACCCGCTCTACGCCAGCCTCGAGGTCAAGCTCATCGACCCCTCCGCCGTCCGGCAGATCGGGGAGGCGCTTCGGGCCGACCCCGTCGTCCGCAACGTGATCAACATCGAGGACCTCGTGCAGCGGGTGCTGACGGTCACGAACATCCTGCGCACCGCCGGGACGGTCCTGCTGCTCGTGGTCGGCGCGATCGCGCTGTTCATCATCGTGAACACGATCCGGCTGGCGGTCGTCGCCCGCGCCGAGGAGATCGAGATCATGCGGCTCGTCGGCGCATCGGATGCATTCATCCGCTGGCCGTTCGTGTTCGAGGGCGCGTTCGTCGGCCTGCTGGGGGCCGTGGTCACGCTGGCTGTTCTCGCCGCCGCGGCCGATCCGTTGAGCGACTTCATGGTCGAGTTCTTCCGGGTGCTACCGCTGAAGGTGGGCTCCCTCACGCGCGATCTCGTGACGCTGGTCATGGGAACGGGTGTCGGCCTCGGCATCCTCGGGTCGTGGCTGTCGGTCCGGACCTACCTCATCCGCTAGCCCCGGGCGCTCGTACCTTCGCCTGGAGTCACCTCGCCGCGGCCCGATGTAGCCTGTTCACCCCACCATCCGGTGATCGATCGAGGCACGCCACCAACCGCCATGCCACCACCCGAACCCTTGCGTCCCGACCCCCTGTCCATCGCGCTGAGCCCCGTCGTTGTCCCCCG
>JBDUAP010000354.1:0-3119 GCA_040004585.1 Sporichthyaceae bacterium | reverse complement strand
AAGTCCATCTCCTGAGGGAGTCTCCCCTTGAGCCGACGAAAGATTGAGGAGAAGCCGTTCGGCGACAGGGGATCGCCGTGATTGTTCAGGAACAGGGCACCTGGCCGCCGAGAGGTGCGCACTTCTTCGATGTACGCGTCAAGGATAGCGATGACCTCCCTCTCCAGCGGCACGCGACGAATGCTCGCCTCGGTCTTCGCCGCACGATCTCTGATGTACAGGAAGCCACGCGCGAGATCGACATCGTCAGGCCAGTACAGCTGCCGCAGTTCTTCCTTGCGCAGACCACATGCGATCGCGGTAACGACAATCGCCTCGTCGCGCTCGCCACATCCGGTGGCACGAGCGGTCTTGCAGATGAGTCGAACGTCCTCATCGGCGAACGGCTGCCGCCGATTGTTCGGCTGCTTCGGAACCACAAGGCCAGCCAGCGGGTTCCGCTCGAAGACCCGGGCTTCCACACACCACTGGGTGAAGAGGACTATCGCGCGGGCATCGTGATGCGCCATCGTCTTTCGCTTACGGCGGGAGAGGGATGTGATGTACGCGTTCACCGCGTCCAGGGTCAATGTCGCGAGGGTAATAGACAGCAACATGGGTCGGGCATCTTCGTGCTTCGCGGGAACTGAGATGCCGCGTTGCTCTCCGACATACGCGGCGAATCTCCAGATCCCGGCCTTGTAGCCGCGAAGGCTTGACTCGCGGAGGTCGTGCCGCGAGCGCTCGAAATTGTCGAGGGCTTCGAGGATCGGCGTCGCAAGGCTACGCATCAGTTCTGTCTCGCTTATCGGGGCTGTAAAAGAACTTCGCATCGACTCCTCCATTGGGAGCCGGGACGCGCTCAGTGATCAATCCTACGCAGACCAGCTCGGCCGCGCAGGACGAGGCTTTCATCATCTTCTGAGCATCACGGAAGTTGCCGTAGGCCCTCTCCGCGAGTGCCTGTGTCGATCCATGCGGACGAAGGCGCGCCGCCAAGAAGCACCAGCTCAAGAGACGTGCGCCGGCGGAGGAGCAAGCGGGACCGGCTCGACACCGCCGATCACCTGCCAGATCCTTTGCAATGGACCGCGCTCGTCGGTGACCTCCGCGAGCCGCGCGAATCGAAACGAGCTCGCCGCGGAGCCCAAGCCGCCCCCCTCTCTCGAAACGACGGCCTCGCTGACGCGCCGGAGCTGGACGACCCGCGCGTCGGTCTCCGCGACGATGAGCACCAAGGGCCACACCGGGAAGCGGGCACGCCAGCTTCCAGCGCGCTGCAGCTCGAGATATTGGCGCATCTTCTCCGCGACGAACCGCGTGTGCTCAGTGCCGAGGTCGATCTCAACGAAAGCGTGCAGGCGCTGCTCGGCGACCCGGTACAGCAGATACGCATCCGGCACGACGAGCGACGATCCGAGTGCCATCGCAGCCTGCCAATCGCACTCCCACGCGACGAGTTCGTGATCGGCCTGCGAGCGCGCGCTCCGGCGGAAGGCGAGAAGCACGTCGGCGGTGGCCAGCGCGTGGCGGACGAGAACAGTTCCGGGCGACTTCAGACGCGCGCGCCGCGCGCCTGGGCTCACTGACCGTGCCAAGCGCTGGCCTGTTGCCGTGAGGTAGTACGCCGGACGGTCCGACCCGGCGCCCGGTCCACCGATCATCCGTAGCGTGATCGCAACGAGTCCCTGTCTGCGCAGAGCAGCGATGAGACGCCAGGTCATCACGAGCTGAGACCGTGACGACACGCCCGAGCCGTCGAACACGAACTCGGCAAGCTGTCTCGCGCTGAGGAAGCGCAAGCGCAGGAGGTGCTGCAGCGCGGCGCCCTCGCGGACGGTGACTGGCTTGATTCCGAACGTATGACTTCGAGAGGAAGTCCCGGCATCCACCATCACCGAGCCCCCTGCAAACAGCCCCGATCGGCAGCTGCAGTGGTTGAGCGGAGCCAACGCCAAACCAACTCGAAACCAACTCCGAGCCAATCGGGCCACGAGCCTCCTCGATTGATCGCCGACGCGTCGACCTCGAGTCGCCTCCCCGTCAGGGGTCGCATCGGTCTCGCCACCGCGGTGCACTGACACGGAAGGCGTTTCTCACGCGTCCCAACCCTCATGTGCCGCCGGCTCCCCCATCCAGCGGATCGTGGAGAGGAGCTCACGGTCGATGAGTTCAGAGGCGCGGCCATATCGCGCCAGCGCGGCGGCTTTGGTCTGGCGTGCGGGGTCGGGATCAACGACCCGGCTCGGGGCCAGCGTGCGGAGCGTGAACGCGTGCGACGTCGTCCCGTCGATCGCCAGACGGGCGGCCATCTCAAACCGCGGCAGCGATGCCAAGGCTGCGGCATCTAAAGGAGCGAACGTCCGCGCGAGGTAGGCGGCGTCGTCCTGGCCGCATTGAAAGACGATCTTGCTGCGCGCGTTCGCGACGACGGCATCACGAAGCTCTCGACTGAGCTGGCCGAGATCCTGGTTGGCCAGCGTCAGCGACAGTCGCAGACCCCGCGCCTGGGCGAGCGCGTCGGCGAACGGCATGGAGAAGCCTTGGAACTTCTGGAACTCGTCGACGTACAGGAAGAAGTCGCGCCGCTCGCTCTCCGGACGCGCGCTCCGCGCGAGGACTGATTGCCACAGCCTGGCTACGAGAAATGAGCCCACGAGCTCGGAGGCAGACTCGCCCCACCGGCCCACTGACAGGTCCGCGAGGAGGATCTTGCCACCGTCGACGACCTCCTCCATGCGAACGGTCGAGCGCGGCTGGCAGAGCAGGCGGCGCAGACGCGGCCGCACAAGGAAGTCGCGCAGCTTGTTGAGCACCGGCCCGACCGCCTCGGTGCGGCGTCCATCGTTGAGTCCGTTGAACCACAGCCAGAAGCCAGCGACGAACGGGTCGTCGAGATGTTCGGTGACCTCGGCGCGAAACGTGGCGTCGGTGAGCAGCAGCGCGACCTGCGCCAGCGTCGCGTTGCCTCGCGCGAGCAGCGTCCGCAGCGCGATCTTGAGAATGTCGTCGGTACGCATGCCCCAGTAGCGCTGATAGATCCGCTTGAAGATGGTCAGCGTGTTCTCCGCGACGAGATCCAGGTCCGCCCCAGGGCTGAGCTCGAGGGGGTTGATGCCCACGCTGGCGTCGTCCTGATC
>JBDUAP010000056.1:0-10517 GCA_040004585.1 Sporichthyaceae bacterium | reverse complement strand
AGGTGATCAGCAGTCCCGAGCACATCCGGGAGTGGTGGAACGGTGCGGAGACCGATCTGTCGCCGACCCCGGGCGCGATCGCGGAGATCGCATGGGGGAGGAACACGGCGGAGCCGCACATCGAGCCGATCACGGTCGTCGAGGCGGAACCGCCTCGCTTGTTCTCGTTCCGGTGGGTCTACGAGCCCGCAGCCGTACCTACCCCCACGAACTCGCTGCTGGTGACCTTCGAGCTCGTCCCTGCTGGCGCGGGCACGGTGGTCCGGCTCACGGAGACCGGCTTCCGGGAGAAGGGTTGGGAGATCGCGGTTCTCGAGGCGGCGTACGCCGAGCACGTGAACGGCTGGGACATCTTCGTGCCCAGCCTCGGCGACTACGTCACCCGGCTGGTGTCGACGCCATGAGCGTCGCCGTCGACGACGACCTGTGGTCCGCGGTCGGGGACCCCACCCGACGACGGATGCTCGACCTCCTGCTCGCCGAGGGTGCCGGCACGGCCACCACGCTGAGCGAGCAATTGCCGGTGACACGGCAGGCCGTCTCGAAGCACCTGGTGGTCCTTGACCGCGTGGGCCTGGTCTCCGTCACGCCGGCCGGACGCGAGCGGCGCTATCAGGTCGACGAGGCCCAGCTCGCCCGCGCGGTCGCCCAGCTTGCGGACGTCGGCGCGACCTGGGACGCCCGCCTGCGGCGGATCAAGCGGATCGCCGAGGCGATCCAGCGCAACCAAGCGAAGTAACCCGTTCCAACAACCAATGCTCGAGAAGAGGAATCGAAAATGGTGGACATTCTGCACCGGGTCGGGATGAAGTCGGCGTCACCGGAGGACGTGTACGCGGCCCTGACAACGCTCGAAGGTCTGTCGGGCTGGTGGGCGACGGACACGAAGGGCCAGACCGAGGTCGGAGGGACGCTCGAGTTCCGGTTCGAGCCGGGCGGCATCGACATGCTGGTGCTCGAGTTGACTCCCGCCAAGAGCGTGCTCTGGGAAGTCAGCGACGGGCCGGCTGAGTGGATCGGTACGACGGTGCGGTGGGACCTCAAACAGGAGGGCGACTACACGATCGTGCTGTTCGCCCATGAGGGTTGGAAGGAGCCCGTCGAGTTCATGTATCACTGCAGCACCAAGTGGGCGACCTTCCTGGTGAGCCTCAAGCAGCTCGTCGAGATGGGCACTGGCGCACCGGAGCCGTACGACCTGAAGATCTCCGACTGGCACTAAGACATGCCCTAGCCGAGCTTGTCCCACTCGGCTGGCTCCGTTGGTCGCTGCGGGGGATCCCGCAGCGGCAACCAAAACCAGCCGACGTCGTGCCAAGCACCGAGCTTGAAGCCGGAGTTCGGGAACACAGCGACGGGTTGGAACCCGAGACGTTCGTGCAAGGCGACGCTCGCATCGTTGGGCAGCGTGATGCCGGCGAACAGCGAGACGTAGCCGAGGTCGCGGACCGCGTGGATGATCTCGTCGTACAGCGCCGAGGCCAGGCCGCGTCCCTGCGCCGACTGGTGCAGGAAGATCGAGCAGTTGACCGACCAGCGATAGGCGCTGCGCACATGGTGCCGGCTGGCATAGGTGTAGCCCACGACGTCACCATGAGCATCGAGGGCCACCAACCACGGCAGCCGCGGTGCCGCTTCCATGCGGTGCTGCATCCGGGCAGCGGTGGGGGCTTGCTCCTCGAACGTAGACACCGAGGTCTCGACGTAGCCGGCGTAGATCTCGGCGATGCGCTCGGCATCGGCCCGACGGGCCGGGCGGATGGTGTGGTCGGCCGGCGTCTGCACGGCTCGATGGTTGCAGGCCAGCCGTCGGGCTAGCCTCACGGCGTGCTGCTACTGGGCCTGGACACGGCCACCCCGGCGGTCACCGTCGCCGTGTACGACGGCGCCCGGGTGCTGGCCGAGTCGACCGCGCCCGACGACCGGCGGCACGGCGAGCTGCTCGCACCGGCCATCGAGTCCGTCCTGCGCGAGGCCGGTGTCATCGTCGGCGACCTCTCCGGGATCGCTGTCGGTGTCGGCCCGGGTCCCTTCACCGGGCTGCGGGTGGGTCTGGTCACCGCGCGGATGCTCGGCGCCGTCCTCGAGGTGCCGGTGCACGGCGTGTGCACCCTGGATGCGCTCGCGCTCGACGCCGGGATCGCGGGTGTGTTCCGGGTCGCGACCGACGCGCGACGCAAAGAGGTCTACTGGGCGGCGTACGACGGGTCGGCCCACCTCACTCGGGTGGACGGACCGCACGTCGATCGGCCAGCGGACGTGGGCTGGGACGGCCCGGTCGTCGGGCAGGGACCGCAGCTCTATCCCGACGCGTTCCCCGACGGGCGAGAACCCGTGCGGCCGTCGGCCGCCGCACTGTGCCGCTGGGTCTTCGAGGGACGCGCGACGCTCGACCCGGTTCCGCTGTACCTGCGGCGGCCGGATGCCACCGAGCCGGGCGCACCGCGCAAGACGGTTCTCGGCGGATGACCGCGCTCCGGCCGATGCGGTGGTGGGACATCCACGCGGCCCTGGCCATCGAGCAAGAGCTGTTCCCGGACGCCTGGTCGGTCGAGACGTTCTGGGCCGAGCTCGCCCGGGTGCCCGAGACCCGGCACTACCTCGTCGCCGACGACGACGGTGCCGTGGTCGGCTACGCCGGGCTGATGACGGTCGGCCGGCAAGCCGACGTACAGACCGTCGCGGTCGCGGCCGACCAGCAGGGACACGGGTACGGCGCCACTCTCCTGCGCGCGGTCATCGACGAGGCCACCAGTCGAGGGTGCACCGAGGTGTTGCTCGAGGTGCGCGTGGACAACGAGTCGGCGCTGCACCTCTACGAGAAAACGGGGTTCGAGCGCATCTCGGTCCGTCGCGGCTACTACCCCGGTGGAGTCGACGGGCTGGTCATGCGGCTGCGCATCTAGGCTTTCGGGGTGCCCAGCCGTATCGCCCTCGCCACCTCCGCCGGCTTCCCCGACCTCGACGAGGACGGTCCGGTGCTCCTCGGCGCTCTCGCTGATCGCGGGCTGGCAGCGGAGCCGGCGGTGTGGACCGCCCCGGACGTCGACTGGTCGGCGTACGACCTCGTCGTCGTCCGCAGCACCTGGGACTACCAGGACCGCCGCGACGAGTTTCTCGACTGGGCCCGCGGAGTTGCACGTGTCACCCGGCTCGCCAACCCGGTCGAGGTGCTGGTGTGGAACACCGACAAGACCTACCTGCGCGGCCTGCGCGACGCCGGCCTGCCCGTCGTAGCGACCGACTGGTTGGAGCCGGGCGACACCTTCACCGTTCCGGAGGCGGGGGAGTACGTCGTAAAGCCGGCCGTGTCGGCGGGCTCGAGGGACACCAACCGCTACCTCGCGGGCGACCACGACGAGCGCGCGGCCGCGCACGCCAGCGCCCTGCTCGCGGCCGGACGTACGGTGATGGTGCAGCCCTACCTCTCCCAGGTCGACACCGCCGGCGAGACGGCGATGTTCTTCTTCGGCGGCCGCTACAGCCACGCGATCCGCAAGGGCCCGCTGCTCACATTCGCGAGGGAGATCGTCTCCGCGGCCTACAAGGAGGAGACGGTCGAGCCGCGTGAGCCGTCCGCGGCCGAGCGAGACGCTGCGGAGCAGGTGCTCGACGCGCTGGCGCAGCTGGCGCCGGCGGCGCGCACCGAACTTCCCTACGCCCGAGTCGACGTGGTGCCGGCCCAGGACGGCACCCCGACACTGCTCGAGCTCGAGCTCACCGAGCCGTCGATGTTCCTCGTGTACGACGGGGCGGGCGGCGCCGCCTCGGCGGCGCGGATCGCCGAGGCCATCGAGGCCGCCCTCCCATGATCGACTGGACGCTACCGCACCAGACACGCCGCGGACCTGGTGTGTCGGAGTCCAGTCGGTGATGGACGCGCCGTTGGTGCTCGGCATCGAGACGTCGTGCGACGAGACCGGCATCGGCATCGTGCGCGGCCGCAACCTGCTCGCCGACGCCGTTGCATCCAGCGTCGAGGAGCACGCACGGTTCGGTGGCGTCGTCCCCGAGGTCGCCAGCCGCGCGCACCTCGAAGCGATGGTCCCCACCGTCGAGCGGGCCTGCGCGGACGCCGGAGTCAGGCTCGCCGACCTGGATGCGATCGCGGTGACCAGCGGCCCGGGACTGAGCGGCGCACTGCTCGTCGGCGTGGCAGCCGCCAAGGCACTGTCGATCGCGCTGGGCAAGCCCCTGTACGGCGTCAACCACCTGGCCGCGCACGTTGCGGTCGACCAGCTCGAGCACGGGTCGCTTCCCGAGCCCTGTCTGGCGTTGCTGGTGTCGGGCGGTCACTCGTCGCTGCTGATGGTCGAAGACATCACCCGCGACGTGCGACCGCTCGGCGCCACGATCGACGACGCTGCGGGGGAGGCATTCGACAAGGTTGCTCGGGTCCTCGGGCTGCCGTTCCCCGGCGGGCCGCACATCGACCGCGTCGCCAAGGAGGGCGACACGTCCTACGTCGACTTCCCCCGTGGCCTGACCGGCGCGCGTGACTTCCGCGAGCACCGTTACGACTTCTCGTTCTCCGGCTTGAAGACGGCGGTCGCCCGGTGGGTCGAGACGCGCGAGCGCGACGGCGAACCGGTACCGGTCGCTGACGTCGCCGCGTCCTTCCAAGAGGCCGTCGTCGATGTCCTCACCCGCAAGGCGGTGCTGGCCTGCACCGAGAACGGCATCGACCATCTGCTGATCGGCGGGGGAGTGGCCGCCAACTCACGTCTGCGCGTTGTCGCCCAGGCGCGCTGCGACGAGGCGGGCATCACCCTGCGCGTTCCGCGGCCGGGATTGTGCACCGACAACGGCGCGATGGTCGCCGCGTTGGGTGCAGAGGTGGTGGCTCGCGGCGTGCCCGCGTCGTCGCTGGACCTTCCTGTCGACTCGTCGCTGCCCGTGACCGAGGTGGTCGCGTCGTGATCACGGTGCTCCTGCTCGTCGTGGCTGCGACGTTGCTCGTCGGCGGCGCGGAGATGTTCGTGGAGAACGCGGCAGGCGCCGCCCGACGGCTCGGGGTCACCGTCATCGCGGTCGGGGTGCTGCTCGCCGGCGCAGAGCCGGAGGAGCTCTTGACGGCGGTCATCGCCGCGGTCCAGGACCGGCCGGGTCTGGCCGCCGGCGACGCGATCGGCGCGAACGTCACGATGCTCACCGTGACGATCGGGTTGGCTGCGCTGCTGCGGCCGCTGCCGATGGGGCACCGGGTGCGCCAGTACGCCGTCCTGTCCGCGGTCGCCGGCGGTTTCGCACTGCTGGCACTTGTCGGTGGCCACGTGTCGCGGTTGGAGGGCGCGCTGCTGCTCGCGGCGTACGTCGGTCTGGTGGCGTTGGTCTGGTGGCGCGAGAAAGAGCCGCCTGCACTCGGTGAGCTGGCCGAGATCGACGATGACGACGAGGCAACTACTCGGCGGCCCGGCGTGGCACTGGGCCTGTCGGTGGTGGGCATCGCGCTGATGCTGGTCGGCGGCGACCTGGCAGTGCGCGGAGCCGTGCGGGTCGTGGACGCGATCGGCCGCAGCGACTCGGCGGTTGGTCTGACCATCCTGGCTCTGGCGACGACAGCGGAACTGTTCGCGTTGGTGCTGACGGCAGCCCGACACGACGTACCGGAGATCGCGGTCGCTGGCATCGTGGGATCGGCGGCCTACAACGCCACGGCGACGCTCGGCGCGGCCGCACTCGCGCGACCGCTGGCTGTCGACGGCGTGATCTGGGCGGCGGTGCTTGCGGCGGCGCTGCCTCTCGTCATTCTGCTGTTCGCCCGCAGCGGGCACCTGGGCCGCGTCGCCGGGGCGTTCCTGTGCGCCGGCTACGTGGCGTACGCCGTGCTGGTCCTCAGGTGAGCACTGAACACGCCGCGGGCAGCCCGATCCCGGTGATCCTCGACGTCGACACCGGCATCGACGATGCCCTCGCATTGCTCCTGGCAGCGAAGTCGCCGGCACTCGACCTGTTGGCCGTGTCCTGCGTCTCCGGCAACGCGCCGGTCGACCAGGTCGTGCGGAACACCCTGAAGGTTCTCGACGCGGCCGGCGCCACCGACGTACCCGTCGCGCGCGGCGCGGACCGACCGCTGCTGGAGCCACCGCGGGACGCGCGGCACATGCATGGCGACGACGGCATGGGCGATCTGGGGCTCGCCGACTCGGCACGTACTCCGGTCGACATGCACGCGATCGAGCTGATGCGTACGACGCTGGAGTCAGCAACGCGCCCGGTCACCCTCGTGCCGCTCGCGCCGATGACCAACGTTGCGCTGCTGTTGCGCGCCTACCCGCACGTGGCGGAGAACATGGAGCGGATCCTGTTCATGGGCGGCGCCGCGGCGATCGGCAATGCGACCGCGGCCGCGGAGTTCAACGTCTGGCACGACCCCGAAGCCGCGGGAATCGTGCTGACCAGCGGGCTGCCGGTCACGATGTACGGGCTAGACGTCTTCTACGAGGTGACGATCGACGAGGCAGGTGCCGCCGGGCTGGTCGCGTCACCCGACCCGGCGGCGCAGCTCGCCGGTCGGCTGCTGCAACGCCAGCAGTGGCAGCACATCGCCACCATCGGTGATGCCGGAGCGGTCGCCGCGGTCATCGAGCCGGACGGACTCACGACATCGCGATACCCGGTCCGGATCGAGCTGGCCGACACCTGGACGCGCGGGCAGACCCTGGTCGACCGCAGGTCGTGGGCCGGCGACCTCGAGCACGACCCCCACGGGTTGCCGGCCGCGATCGTGGACGTGGCTCTGCGTGTGGATGCCGACCGCTATCGCGCGCTGTTCCTCGACACTCTTAGTCGAAGTTCCACGTCAGCATGACGTGATGGCTGGACTCGTCGGCACCGGCTGCGTTGTAGGTCGCGAGGGCGGCCGCGTGGTCGTCGTCGGTGAGCACCCACATCCCGTAGCAACCCTGCTGCTGGGCGAGGTCTGCTAAGGCCCGCACCAAAGCGGCGCCGATGCCCTGCTGGCGACTGCCTTCGTCAACGGCGAGCTCGTACAGGAACATCTCGGTTCCCTTGTCGGGATGGGTCGTCTCGACACCGGTGACCATGCCGACAGGGCGTCGCTCGTCGTCGAGGGCGAGCAGGATGTGGTGGGTCGGCTCATCGACGAACCGTCGCGTGGCATCGACCTTGGCCGGCCCGTCGAAGAGATGCGATGCGGCAGTCACCAACTCGGGGTCGTCAACGCGCTCGATGGTGACCACTCCTGGATCATTCCTCATGCTCGTGAGAGGAGCGGAGCACGAGGACCGTGTGCGCGCCGGCGACGCGGGTCAGGACGATTGTCGCCTCCTCCGGACCCGATAGCCGCAGCTGCTGACGCAGTGACTCCGGTGTGATCGCCGACCCGCGCTTCTTCACCGTCAGCCGCCCCACCCCGCGGTCACGCAACAACGACCGCAACCGCTTGAGCCCGAACGGCAGCACGTCGGTGACTTCGTACGCCGTCATGAACGGTGTCGCCAGCAGAGCATCTGCGGTGACGTAGGCGATCGAGGGGTCGACCAGGTTGCCGCCGACGAGCGCCGCCGCCCCGGCCACCAGCCCGGCGCGGATCACGGCGCCGTCGGGCTCGTAGAGATACCGCCGTACCGGCCCGACCTCGCCGGGAATGAAAACCTCGCCGGTCAACGTCGCGCCCGACGGCAGCAGCGTCGCCCGCCGACGCACTCCACTCGCGAGCGGCCCGAACCACAGCGCGCACTCCACCACGTCGCCACCGTCGGACACCCACTCCGCCTCGGCATCGCCCGGCAGCTTCTCGTGCGGGATGCCGGGCGCCAGCTTCGCCCCGACAGCCGGAAGCCGACCGGCGAGCGCAAGCACCACGTCGTACGGCGGGGAGTAGCCGCTCGGGTCGAACGTCCGACGACCACCCGCGCGGCGGCGGGCCGGGTCGATGAAGACGCCGTCCCACTCGGTCAGGTCGACAGCGGTCACGTCGGCGCACCGCACCTCCACTCGCCCGGACAGCCCGAGCGCGTCGACGTTCGCCTCGGCCACCGCCGCGGTCACCGGGTCACGGTCGACGCCGAGCACCCGCTCGACGGCCCACGCCAGCTGATGGAGGTCTCCGCCGATCCCGCAGCACAGGTCCGCGACCGACGCCGCCCCGGCTTGCGCGAACCGGGCCGCGTGCCGCGCCGCGACGTCCCGACGGGTGGCCTGCTCCAGGCCGACCTGGGTGAAGAACATCCGGCCGGCAGCCGGGCCGAACTTCGCCCCGCCAAGAGCCCGCAGCCGGGCCTGGGTCAGGGCGGCCGAGACCAGCTCGTCGGCGAACCCCTCGCGACGCAGCCGGGCACCCACCGAGAGCGCGGTGCTGTCGTCGTACGGCGGGATCAGACCGAGCAGCCGAGCCCCTTCGGGGGCCCGCAGCGAGGCGATCGTTGCGACGTCCACGGACCGATCCTCGCAAGCGACTGAAGGTGAGGCCCGCACGTGCCGATCCGCAACAAGACGAAGTGTGCCCAAGGGAGGAACACCGATGACCGTGACCGCACTCGGCGAGGCCGCAAACACTGCGGATGGCTCGCCGGCGAGCGTGGATGCCCAACGACTCGAGGCGCTGCGCCGCTACGACGTGCGTGATGACCTGGTCCACCCCGACCTGGACGGCGTCGCCCGGCTGGCTGCTCATGTCGCCGGGACCGCCAGCGGGGCTCTGTTCCTCCCTGAGCGCGACGGCAGCTCGGCACCCGGCCGGATCGTGGCCACCCACGGCTGCGCCCGCCAGGGCCTCTCCCGCGCCTTCACCGAGCAGCAGACCACCCACGCCGCCGCCGACCTGGTCACCGCGGACGGTCACCTCGTCGGCACCCTCGTCGTGTTCGGTGACGCCCCCACCACGCTGACCGCCGACCAGCAGCAGCGACTGGGTGACCTGGCCGACCAGGCGATGGCCCTGCTCGAGCTGCGCCGGATGGCACAGACGCTGGCCCGGATGACCCCGCGCGACCCGCTGACCGGCCTGGCGAACCGCCGGAGCCTGGAGAAGGCCATCGCGTCCGCGATCGGCCGGGCCGAGCGCGGCCTGGGCACCCCGTCCGTCGTCGCGCTGGACCTCAACGGCTTCGCCGCCGTGACCGAGACGCTCGGCCGCGAGACCGGTGACGCTCTCCTGCGCGACGTCGCGGACCGGCTCACCCGCACCGCCCGCGGCGTCGACACCGTCGCCCGGCTCGCCGGCGACGACTTCGCCGTCCTCCTCGAGCACACCGGCGGCACCGGCGCCTCGGCTGCCCTCGGGCGCCTGCGCGCCTGCGTCGCAAACCTCGAGGCTGGGGCGGGCGACATGGCCGTGTCGGTCGCGCTGGGCGTGGCCACCTACCGGCCCGGGGACAGCGTCGCCAGCCTGCTCTCGCGGGCCGACGCGGAGATGTACGCCGAGAAGACCCGCAGCTGAGCGTCCGCCGCACCTCTCGCTGGCACTCGGGTTGACCGAGTGCTAAGGACGGCCTAGATTCGGTCTTGGCACTCTCGACGTGAAAGTGCCAAGGCAAGGACAGGGCAGTCCGACCCCCGCGACGGCGGACCGCCAGGTCACTTCGCCCCGCAGCTCGTGAAACCCATGCGAGAGGGAGTCAGAACGTGACGACGGCTACCAAGGTTGCCATCAAGCCACTCGAGGACCGGATCGTGGTCCAGCCGTCCGACGCGGAGGAGACCACTGCGTCGGGCCTGGTGATCCCGGACACCGCCAAGGAGAAGCCCCAGGAGGGCAAGGTCCTGGCTGTCGGCCCGGGTCGTTTCGAGGACGGCGCGCGTGTGCCGCTCGACGTCTCCGTCGGTGACATCGTGATCTACAGCAAGTACGGCGGCACCGAGGTCAAGTACGGCGGCGAGGACCTGCTCGTGCTCTCGGCCCGCGACGTGCTCGCGGTCGTCGAGAAGTAGCACCGCCTGCCGCTTTTCCAGGCAGACACCGCCCCGGGCGGCCCGACAGTGTTCCGTCCGGCCTCCTGGGGCGTTGTCGTCCTCGCACCTCGCGAGCCCCCCCACGAATTCCTCCAGACGAAGGACATTTCCCACCATGGCTAAGACCCTGCAGTTCGACGACACCGCCCGGCGCGCACTCGAGCGTGGTGTGAACAAGCTCGCCGATGCCGTCAAGGTGACCCTCGGGCCGCTCGGGCGCAACGTCGTGATCGACAAGAAGTACGGCGCGCCCACGATCACCAACGACGGTGTGACGATCGCCCGCGAGATCGAGCTCGAGGACTCGTTCGAGAACCTCGGCGCCCAGCTCGCCAAGGAGGTCGCCACCAAGACCAACGACGTCGCGGGTGACGGCACGACCACCGCCACCGTGCTGGCCCAGGCCATGGTGCGTGAGGGCATGCGCAACGTCGCTGCCGGTGCCTCACCGTCGAGTCTCAAGCGGGGGATGGACGCGGCCGTCGCCGCTGTCATCGAGCGACTCCTCGAAGGTGCCCGCGAGGTGGAGACCAAGGAGGAGATCGCTAACGTCGCCACCATCTCCGCCCAGGACCGGGCGATCGGCGAGCTGATCGCCGAGG
>JBDUAP010000353.1:0-3127 GCA_040004585.1 Sporichthyaceae bacterium | reverse complement strand
CCCGCTGCGCAAGACCTACACCCTCAAACCACCCTGGCGACGCGCCGACCAGTGAGCCGACAACGCGTCAGCTCAGGTGACCGCGAGGCGCACGGCGTACTGGGGGTCGGTCTGCTCCCTGGCTGCGATCACCGCCGCAATCTGCTCCACCGCGGACACGACATCGACGTGCCGGACGTAGAGAGGCGCGAAGCCGAGCCGCACCACGTCGGGCTCGCGGTAGTCACCGACCACCCCGCGCGCGATCAAGGCCTGCACCACGCCGTACGCATCGAGATGCCGTAGCGACACCTGGGCGCCGCGCTCGTCATCAGCTCTCGGCGTGACGACGGTGAAGCCCAACGGCGCGAGCACCTCATCGGCCAAGTCCAGGAACAACCCGGTCAACGACAGGCTCTTTGCACGCACGTCAGTCATCGACAATCCGTCGAACGCCGACAGTGCTGCCTCCAGAGTCAGCAGCGACACCATCGGGGGTGTGCCGCAGCGCATCCGGTCGATGCCCGGCGCCGGTTCATAGCTGCCCTCCATCGCGAACGGCCGCGCATGCCCCGTCCAGCCCGCCAGCGGCGACTGCATCACTTTGTGGTGCCGACGGGCGGCCATGACGTACGCCGGGGCGCCCGGCCCGCCCCCCAGGTACTTGTAGGTGCATCCGACCGCGAAGTCGGCACCGCTCCCACCGAGATCGACCGGCATCGCGCCCGCGGAGTGCGACAGGTCCCACACCATCAGCGCGCCGGCTCCCCGCACCGCGGATGTGATCCCGGCCATGTCGTAGGCGCGGCCGGTCCGGTAGTCGACGTGGGAGTAGCTGACGACAGCCACGTCCTCGCCCAACGCCGACGACAGCTCCAGCGGATCGACGCGGCGTACCTCCAGACCCAGCAGCTCGGCAACCGAATCGGCGATGTAAAGGTCGGCCGGGAAGCTGCCTGGCTCGATGACCAGCACCCGCCGGTCCGGGCGCAGCCGCGCGGCGGCGATGAGCACTTTGAACAGGTTGACTGACGTCGAGTCAGCGACCAAAACCTCGTCCATGTCCGCACCGACCAGCCCCGCCACCAAGGCACCGACGCGTCCGGGCGCGTCCCACCAGTCGTTCGTGTTCCACGACGCGATCAGGTCCTGTCCCCACTGCCGGGCGACCACGTCCTTTACGACGTCGGGAACCGCTCGGGGCATCGCGCCGAGCGAGTTGCCGTCGAGGTAGACGAGCCCGTCCGGCACGATGAAGCGGTCGCGTGCGAAGCCGATCGGATCCGCGTCGTCAAGAGTTCGCGCGCGCTCGCGCGCAGCGGTCAGGTCCACGGCCGCAGCCTATGCAGACCGCGTCAGACGAACACGGCCAGCGGCTTGGCAAGGCCAGCCCGCTCCTCGACCAGCGCGAGGAAAGTCCCGTCGGGGCCGAAGACGGCGACCGGCCCCGACCCGGCCGACTCCCAGGGCAGCTGGCCCCCGTGCGACAACAGTCGCGCCGCCTCGCCGTCGACGTCGCGGCTCGGGAACGCACCCCGAGCCGCTGTCGCGATCGGCATGACCTCGAACGATGACTCGAGCTGCTCGAGCGTGCGGGCGTCCGTCACGTCGTACGGGCCGACTCGCGTCCGCCTCAGCGCGGTCAGGTGCCCGCCAACGTCCAGCGCCGCACCGAGGTCACGGGCGAGTGCCCGCACATAGGTGCCGCTGGAGCAGACGACCGTCACGTCGAGGTCGACGACATCGCCCGTACGACGGGTCGCGTGCACGTCGAAGGAGTGGACCGTGACCGGACGCGCCGCGAGCTCGACGGTGTCGCCCGCCCGCACCTTCGCGTAGGCCCGCTTGCCATCGACCTTGATCGCGCTGACCGAGGACGGCACCTGCTGGATCGCACCGGTCAGCCCGACGACAGCCGTCCGGATTTCGTCGTCCTGCACGTGAGCCGCGGAAGCCGTCGTCACAACATCGCCTTCCGCGTCATCAGTAACCGTGCTGACCCCGAGGCGGATCGTCGCGTCATAGGTCTTGTCGGTCAGCGCGAGGTGACCGAGCAGCCGGGTTGCGCGCTCGACCCCGAGCACCAGCACCCCGGTGGCCATCGGGTCGAGCGTGCCGGCGTGGCCGATGCGCCGGGTGCCGGCCAGGCGTCGGGTGCGTGCAACGACGTCGTGCGAGGTCAGGCCAGCGGGCTTGTCGACCAGCACGAGCCCGCTGTGCGTGGTCACGAGTCCTCCGCGGCCTCGGTGCGCGGTACGCGGTAAGGATCGGGCTCGCCGGCGTACTTCGCCTCGGCGGCGGCGCGGAGCAACTCGGCGTCGGCCTCAGCGACCTTCTGCAACAGCTGCTCGATGTGCTGCGCCGTCTCCGGGATCGCGTCGGCGATGAAGGTGAGCGACGGCGTACGACGCACACCCGTCTGGCGACCGACCTCAGCCCGCAGCACCCCGCGCGCGCTCTCCAAAGCAGCCGCGGTGTCCGCGCGCTGCGCCTCGTCACCGAGCACCGTGTAGAAGACCGTCGCCTCCTGCAGGTCGTTGGTGACGCGCGCGTCGGTGACGGTGATGAAGCCCAGCCGCGGGTCCTTCACGCGCATCTCCAGGGTCTCGGCCACGACGACCTTGATGCGGTCGGCCAGCTTGCGAGCCCTCGGTGCGTCTGCCACGGCTAGTCCTCCACGTCGTCGTTGGTGCTCAGGAACTGCTGCCGCGAGGACAGCAGCTCGATCTCCGGTCGCCCGGCGACCAGTCGCTCACACGCGTCGAGCACCTCGACGCAGTGCGCCCGGTCGGCCGCAACCACCGCCACCCCGACCAGGGCCCGTCGGTGCAGGTCGAGATGCCCGGCCTCGGCAGCAGACACGGCGTACCGCCTGCGCAGTTCTGCCACGATCGGCCGGACCACCGATCGCTTCTCCTTCAGGGAATGCACATCGCCCACCAGCAGGTCCAGCGCCAGCGTGCCAGTGAACACCGCTGCCTCAGGCGCGGGCCTTCTCGCGCAGCTCGAACGTCTCGATCACGTCATCGACCTTGATGTCGTTGAACGAGCCGAGTCCGATACCGCACTCGAAGCCCTCGCGTACCTCGGTCGCGTCGTCCTTGAACCGCTTGAGCGACTCGACCGTGAGGTTGTCGGCCACCACGAC
>JBDUAP010000352.1:0-3129 GCA_040004585.1 Sporichthyaceae bacterium | reverse complement strand
GCCGCTACGGAGCGCCTCACCTGGTGCGGGACGATGCCGGGCAAGCCCGCACTTCGCTAGTACACCCACTGGGGTCGCCAGACCGGGCCGAGCGATATCGGGCTAAATGTGTGCGGGTTCTGGACAGCCGGTTGACCAAGATCCCGGCGTCAAAGTCGCGCGCGCAACCCTTTGGTCCTGAATGCGCGTGATGGGCTTCTTCGATCTACGTGCTCCGCCGGTTTCAGCGGTCGAAACGCTTGTGCGGTGAAAGTCGTGGGAGCACGATCCAAGAGTGGCGCAGGCGCACGGCGTAGCCGTGCCGAATTCAGAGGAGGCACCATGCGCACACTTCGACGATGGGCATCGACGGCAGCCGCGCTCCTGCTGATCACGGGTAGCGTGGTCGCAGGTGGCGGCGGGGTGGCGAACGCATACGGTCATGACGGCAGCATGGACGTATACCAGATTGCCATCTCCTTCAACTGCAACAACAAGACCTACTGCAACCCAGACGAGCTTGGCGGCTTCTGGGGGTGGGCCGAGTTCGACCACAACCCCGCGACCGGGGCCAACACCGGTGACGCCGAGCTCACCGGTTGCTCGCACGGCACGTTCAAAGGCGCCGCGCACATGAGCGTCGAGATCACGAACTGGACCGTCGCACCGGGGAGCGCCGGACCCCGGACGTTCTTCGTGACCGACGAGACGACGACCACCTTCCGAGGTCAGCGGGAGGTCACGACCGAGACAAACGCCGACACGGGGGTGCCCGCGGTCGAAGGTCACTACTCCAGCGTGGACATCTTCGGGATCCAGCCACCGCCGGGCATCAACGCCCAGATCACGGTGGCCTTCAAGCCCGCGCGCTGAACCGCCCGCCGGCACCACCCCTTGAGGGGTCGGACCTCACCGTCCGGCCCCTCGAACGCGCTCCCTCGCCGGTACCGGATTCCGCGGCACGCCCGGGACGCCGAGAATGACGCGCAACCGGTGTGGGCAGGGCGTCGGGCCCCTCGTGCCCCTGGTGTCGGATGGCCGCCGACACGACCCTGCAGCACCGCGCATAAGTGGTGCCGTTATCGAGCACTCGTCATTCCGTCGCCATCCACTGGCCGTAGCTCGTCAGCCCACACCCCGCGCTCGTACTGCATCCCCGGCGCCACCGTGTAGCGCACCACGGCACGCCAGCGGCCTCCGGATCGGTGCTGGTCGAGCAGCCGCGCTTCGTACCACCGGCCGTTGCCGTGGAGCACCTGGACGTACCTGACGGTTCGCACGGGTCGGCCTCTCGCTCGGCTCGACCCTGGCCCGAGGCTAGCGGCGGCGCCAGATTCGTTGGCCTTGGCCTTGTCGCTCGGGGCTAGTGGGATTACGTTTCCGAATGCCGCCATCGGCCGTGATCGGGGCCGCTTTATGCGCTTACGTGCTGCCTTCGCCGTTGTGCTCCTCGGGGGGCTTGCCAGTCTCGGGGTGCCGAGCGCCGCCGCGGATGAACTGTCGCCGACTCCTGTGGAGACGAGCGCAGTCACCGCTCCGGCCGAGGAGCCCGTGGCCGGGCCGACCCCCGAGCCCGTGGCCGAGTCAACCCCCGAGCCCTCTGACAGCGCGACGACTGAGGCGCCCGAGCCGCAGCCGGAGGAAACCGCCGCCCCCACGGAGGAGCCCCCTGAACCCGCCGGTGAGGAGACCGCAGCTGCTGAAGGGGAGACCGGCGAACCAACACAGGCCACAGAGCAGCCCCAGCTTGCGGAGGGCCTGCAGGACACGCAGACGGCCGAGGCTCCAACCACGGCGGCCGACTCCGCAGTACCGACCGATGCGCAAACCTCGGCGGGTGGCGACGGACGTTCGCTCCACAGCCAGGCAATCCCGCAACCGGTGCTTGACCCGCGGGCGTCCATCGGCGACCTGGACTGCACGGATCTCACCGTTCCCGTGACCCTGGACAACAGCCGGTCCCAAGATGCGCTCGTGTTCGTCGTTCGGGCCGAGATCATTTATCAGTTCGTGCTCCCCCTTGAGACCCGGGAGGTGGCCGCCGGCGCGGTCGACATCTTTCGAGTACCAGTGGCAGCGGCGGAGGACGCCCAACTAAGGATCGACGTCTCCCTTGTGACGCCCGACGGACCCCGGGCGACGTGGGCCTTGCTCCCGGTGGACTGCTCGCCGAACACGTCGAATACCACGGGTCCTCGGGCCAGCATCGCTGACATGGACTGCGGGACGCTGACCGTCCCAGTGACCCTCGACAACACCCGCTGGTTCGCAGAAACGACTTTCTACGTCTGGGCTCAAGATCAGCTGAGCGAGTTCTTTGATAACTTCCCCGCCTTGACGCGCACAGTTGAACTGGCTGCTGGAACACTGCGGGTCGTGAACATACCCGTTACAGAAGATGTTCGGGTCTGGGTCGGGGTCGCTGACCAGCCGTTCCCTGATGGAGCGTTTTACGGGAATCCCTATGCGGAGGAGTTGATCGACGTCGACTGCGCCCCGGGGCGGGGGTTCACGACTGCCGCGGTGGGACAGGTGGACTGCCAGACGATGACGCTGCCCGTCAGGGTCGACAACAGCAGAGTGAACCACAGGGTCTTTGAACTTGACGTGGTCGCGAACCCCAATCGTGGCCGTGCGTTTTTCAGCGCCTTCAGTGTCGGTGCGAGCCAAGTGAGGGTCGTGCGTGTGCCGGTCACCAACCACTCGCGTGTAAAAGTTTTCGTCCTCATGAATGTTTCTCAGACGCTGCTGGAGCCGAGTCGTCTCTTGGCCGAGTGGATCATCGACGTGAAGTGCACATCGTCCCAATCCGCACCTCTACCGCGAACCGCCGTCGAGGGCGCGAAGCTTCCGCAGACCGGCGGGTTCAACCTCGCCCTCCCGCTGCTCGGCGTTGCACTCCTCGCCGGCGGTGGGGGGATGCTCGCATTGTCTAGGCGCCGTCCCCGGAACTAGGCGCCCCCTGCCGCCGGCGGCAGGCCTTTCGCGCCGGCGAACCTCCCGCGCTGACGAGGCAGCCTTGTGCCCGGTCGCGGCGTCGCCGGGCGTGACCTCGAGCGCCGGCCGGGGGCAGGACAATGGTGATCTGCGCGGGTCATCTTCAGCGTCCAGGCTGCGACTTCCTCATCGGCGTTCGCTACGACCGCCGTC
>JBDUAP010000351.1:0-3132 GCA_040004585.1 Sporichthyaceae bacterium | reverse complement strand
AGACCTGTTGCGGCATCAAGGGTTTTCTGATGAGCTGGCCGAACACGGCCATGCGAGTTGGCCGGACGGGCCGGCCGCGGAAGGTCGCGGTGAAAGCCACCCTCCCCTCCCGTCGCAGGATGACGGTGCTCGACACGGACTGTGGCGAAAGTGCGAAGCGCAGCTCATAGCGACCGCTCACGTCGAAGAACGGCGAGACGTGGAACGCCTTGTCCGCTGAGGCGACCCCCGACGAATCGGGGCGAAGGAGGTAGACATGCCGTTCGCGGTAGGTGTTGTGGACCTCGGCCACGATGCAGACCAGCTCGTCATCGGCGCCGAAGCACCAGAAGACCGACAACGGGTCGAAGACGTGGCCCAGGACGCGCGCGTTGGCCAGCATCACGATCCGGCTCGACTCTCCGAGGCCAATGCCGTTCAGGGACAGGTAGCTCTTGACGTTCTCCTTGATCGACATGTCGGGGTTGCCGAGGTGGTCGGCGGCGCTGAAGCTCGCGAACGGCTTGAGGTACCACGGCTGTTCGGGCAGCGCGTCCAGGTCGACGAGCCACTGGTAGACGCGGTGGCGGAACGCGTGCCGCACCGGCCCGCTGCGGTGGTGAGCCACGTGTCCGGTCACGAGCGCCGGCAAGGCCGGGAGGGTCCCGGTGGTGGTGGGCAGGACGGTGGTCACCAGCTGACTCCGAAGTGCCTGGCGGCCTCTACTCCCGAGCGGCAACCGTCCTCGTGGAAGCCCCAGCCGTGGTACGCACCGGCGTAGACGGTCCGTTCCGTTGCGAGGTTGGTCAGGTGCGACTGCGCTGCGACCGCCTCGGGTGTGTAGATGGGGTGTTCGTAGCTCATCACCGCGAGCACTGCGTCTGGGTCGATGCGCTGCCGTGCGTTGAGCGTGACGAGGTAGTCCTCGGGGGAGGTGTGTCCTTGCAGGCGGTTCATCCAGTACGTCACGACGGTGGGCTCGTCCAGCGCGGTGCACGAGGACATCCGGTAGTTCCAACTGGCCCGTGCCGCACTGGCCTCGGGCAGCACCGAGGCGTCGGTGTGCAGGACGGTTTCATTCGATGAGTAGCCGAATGCCTTGAGGGTCTGCACCTCCTCGTCGCTGGGGTCGGTCAACAGGTTCAGCGCTTGGTCGGCGTGGGTGGCGATGACCACCCGGTCGACATGCGTGACCTGCCCGGTCGCGTCTCGTATCTCGACCCCATCGGGTCGCCGGGTGATGTCGGTGACGGCGTTCGACCTGCGGACGTTCGGCAGTCTCGTGACGAGACGGTCCACGTAGGTCCGCGAGCCGCCGACGACGGTGTACCACTGCGGCGACCCGGTGACGCGCAGCATCCCGTGGTGGTCCAGGAAGCGGAAGAGGTAGCGCGCCGGATAGCTCAACGCGGTCTCGCGTCCCGAGGACCACACGCAGGACACCAGCGGTACGGCATAGTGCGCCACGAAGTGATCAGGGAAACCCTCGCGTACCAGGAACTCGCCGTACGTCGTGCGGTCACTGTCGTCGGTCGCCCGCAAGAACGCTGAGGCGCTGCGATGAAAGCGCTTCACCTGCGCCACCATGCGTATGAACTGCGGGTCGAGAAGCCGCTGCGGCTGGGCCAGGATGCCCCGTACGCCCCGGCCGCCGGCGTACTCCAGACCGCAGCCGTCGCACCGAACGCTCATGCTCATCTCGGTGGGTCGGACCTCGACCTCGAGCTCGACAAAGAGCTTGCGCAGCCACGGGTAGGTCCGGTCGTTGTGGACGATGAACCCGCTATCGACCGCGTGCTCGCTCCCGTCGGAGGAGGTCAGATCGTGGGTGTGGGCGTGCCCGCCGAGGCGGTCGTCGGCCTCGAACAGGGTGACGTCGTGCGTGCGACGGAGCAGGTAGGCGGCGGTGAGGCCCGAGACGCCAGAGCCCACGACCGCTACGGACGGTCGAGCAGATACAGGGGGACTAGCCACCGGTCTCGAGCTGTTCATGGCCTTCTCTCGTCTAAGGTTTGTCTTGACAGACATTAGACATAGTCTCACGTATTGTCAAGTGTCGGTCTAATGCTTGTAGAGTGTCGTCCATGGACACAGGGAAGGAGTCAGCCGTGCTCCGCATCGGTGAGCTGAGCCGTCGAGTGGGCGTCAGCGAACACGTGCTGCGGGCCTGGGAGAGCAGGTACGGGCTCCTGAAGCCCGCGCGGTCTGAAGGGGGTTACCGGCTTTACACCGAGGAAGACCAGATCCGCGTGCGTCGCATGCAGGCGCACCTGGCGGAGGGTCTAGCCGCCGCACAGGCAGCACGTGCGGCTATCGCCGACCACGACCTCGGCATCGGCACAGACGTCGGCGGCGCAGCTACTCAAGCGGACCTGGGCGCCTCCGCCGATGCCCTGCGGCAGGCTTTAGACGAGCTCGACGAACCGGCGGCGCAAGCGGTGCTGGATCGGCTGCTCACGGAGCTGAGCCTGGAGACCGCACTGCGGGACGTGCTGCTGCCCTATCTGCACGAACTGGGCGATCGATGGGAACAAGGCGCGATCAGCGTCGGTCAGGAGCACTTCGCCACTCATGTGATCCAAGGGCGGCTGGCGAACCTGGCCAGCGGATGGGGCAGCGGCCCGGGACCCTACGCAGTGCTGGCGTGTCCACCCGGCGAGCGGCATGACCTGGCCCTGCGCATCTTCGGGATCATGCTCAACCGGCACGGCTGGCGGATCGCCTACCTCGGAGTGGACACACCGATCCCGGAGCTGATCAAAATGACCTCTGAGATACGGCCAAGCCTGGTCGTCATCGCCGCGAGCACATCCGACCGATTCGGTGCAGTCGCACCGGAGCTCACGCGGCTAGCCGGCATGGCGCCTCTGGTCCTCGCCGGGGCTGGCGCGACCAAGGACTTCGCCCAAAGCGTCGACGCGAGGTTGCTCGTGGGTGACCCGGTCACCGCGGCTGCCTGGTGGGCTTCGTAAGACACGGCCTAACCCCGGATGTGGTCCAGCCGGCGCAGCGACTCGCGACGCTCCGCTGCGTGATCGACGATCGGCGCCGGGTACCCGTTCGGCGGTCCGCCGGGCAGCGTCCACGGCTCGTGGATGGACGCGGTCTCCACGTCCCGCAACTCCGGCACGTGCCGGCGGACGTATGCGCCGG
>JBDUAP010000350.1:0-3142 GCA_040004585.1 Sporichthyaceae bacterium | reverse complement strand
AGGTGCTGTTCGCCTTCCGCGAGCTGCTCAACGCCCGCAAGGACGAGCTGGCCGCGATCATCACCGCCGAGCACGGCAAGGTGCTGTCCGACGCGCTGGGTGAGGTGACCCGGGGGCTGGAGGTCGTGGAGTTCGCATGCGGCATCCCGCACCTGCTCAAGGGTGGCTTCTCCGAAGGCGTCTCGACCAACGTCGACGTCTACTCGATCCGCCAGCCGCTGGGTGTAGTCGGCGTGATCTCGCCGTTCAACTTCCCGGCGATGGTCCCGATGTGGTTTTTCCCGGTCGCCATCGCCTGCGGGAACACCGTGGTCCTCAAGCCGAGCGAGAAGGACCCCTCGGCCGCCGTCTGGGTGGCCCGGCTGTGGCAGGAGGCGGGACTGCCCGACGGCGTCTTCAACGTCGTGCACGGCGACAAGGAGGCAGTCGACCGGCTTCTCGAACACCCGGACGTGCGTTCGGTCTCCTTCGTCGGCTCGACGCCGATCGCTCGCTATGTCTACGAGAACGGCACCCGCGCGGGCAAGCGCGTCCAGGCGCTCGGCGGCGCGAAGAACCACATGGTCGTGCTGCCCGACGCCGATCTCGACCTCGCCGCGGACGCGGCGGTCAACGCCGGGTTCGGCTCGGCGGGTGAGCGCTGCATGGCCATCTCGGCACTGGTCGCCGTCGGGCCGGTTGCCGACGAGCTGGTGGCCAAGATCCGCCAGCGGATGGACGGACTCACCGTCGGGGACGGCACCCGGGGCACCGACATGGGACCGCTGGTCACCGAGGCGCACCGCGACAAGGTGGCGGCCTACCTCGACGCCGGCACGGAAGCCGGTGCAGAGCTGGTTGTCGACGGCCGGGAGCACAAGGTCGACGGTGCCGACGAGGGTTTCTGGCTGGGTCCGACGCTGTTCGACCGCGTCACGTCGGACATGACGCTCTACACCGACGAGATCTTCGGGCCGGTGCTGTCGGTGCTCCGCGTCGAGACCTACGAAGCGGCGCTCGAACTGGTCAACAGCAACCCCTACGGCAACGGCACGGCCATCTTTACCAACGACGGTGGGGCCGCGCGCCGCTATCAGAACGAGGTGGAGGTCGGCATGGTCGGCGTCAACGTGCCGATCCCGGTGCCAATGGCCTACTACTCGTTCGGCGGCTGGAAGAACTCGTTGTTCGGCGACTCGCACGCGCACGGCATGGAGGGTGTGCACTTCTACACCCGAGGCAAGGTCGTCACGTCGCGGTGGCTGGACCCGGCGCAGCGCAACGCGAGCGACGCGAGCAACGCTGGCTCCGCCGTCAACCTGGGGTTCCCGACCCATGACTGAGGCCCCGTGAGCCGCTATGGCGCCATGTTCGGGCCCGACATCACGTTCCTTGGGGTGGACCGCTGTGACCTGTCCGACCCGGCGTCCTTCGCCGGCGCCGATGTCGTCGTCGTCGGCGCCCCCTTCGACGGCGGGACGTCGCACCGGCCGGGCACCAGGTTCGGCCCGAAGGCGATCCGGTCGACGGACTACCTCGCCCACGACGGCTCGCGCCCGAGCCTGGCACTGCGGGTCGATCCGCTGCGTGACCTGCGGGTGCTCGACGCTGGTGACGTCGAGATGCCGCCGGGCCACATCGAGCGGTCGCTCGAGGCGCTGACCGAGGCGGTGGCCACGGTCGCGACCAGCGGCGCCATCCCGGTCGTGCTCGGCGGCGACCACTCCGTCACCCTCGCCGACGTCACCGGCGTCGCCCGCCACCACGGCCAGGGCCGCGTCAGCGTCGTGCACTTCGACGCCCACGCCGACACCGGGGACATCGAGTTCGGGTCGCTCTATGGACACGGCCAGCCGATGCGGAGGCTGATCGAGTCCGGTGCCGCGCGCGGCGACAGGTTTCTCCAGATCGGGCTGCGCGGCTACTGGCCCGGTCCGCCCACACTGGACTGGATGGCCGAGCAGCGCATGCGCTCCTACGAGATGAGCGAGATCGGTGCCCGCGGGCTCGGCACCTGCCTGGACGAGGCGTTCGTCACGGCCACCGATGACTGTGACGGGGTGTTCCTGTCCGTCGACATCGACGTCGCGGACCCGGCACACGCTCCTGGCACCGGCACGCCCGAGCCGGGCGGCCTGTCCGCGCGCGAGTTGCTCGACGCCGTTCGCCGGGTCTGCCTCGAGCTGCCCGTCGTCGGCATCGACGTCGTCGAGGTCTCGCCGCCCTACGACAGCGCCGACATCACCGCCGCTCTCGCCAACCGGGTCGTGCTCGAGTCGCTGTCGGCCATCGCCCGTCGCCGTACGGGTGATGCGTGGGACGCCGCCCGACCGCTGCTGGACCGCTAGTCATCGATCTGCGGATTTAGTCGCCAAAATGGCACAACGCCACGGATTCGCTGCTCGTAAGGCGGTTCCGCGACGACTAACGTTGCGACCGGCCCACCGGGCCATGGAATCGGCAAATGCGAGCGGGGCGGTCTCAGGCTCCCCGGGAGGTCGTCATGGCACGCACGCCCCTGGCCAACATCCTGCCGCCGCGACGTCCTGCGGGCGGCCGGCGCCACTGCGGCCGTGACCGCGACCGGGCTCGCCACCGCCAGCCGGGCGGCCGCTGCGCCGGCCCCCTCCGGCACACCGCGGATCGTTATCGTCGGGGCCGGGCTCGCGGGACTCAGCGCTGCGTACCAGCTGGGCAACGCGGGATACTCCTCCACCGTCGTCGAGGCCGCCGACCGCATCGGTGGCCGGTGCTGGTCGATCAAGGGCGTCTTCGCGGACGGCCAGGTGGCTGAGCACGGCGGCGAGCTCATCGACCAGGGCCACACCTCTGTGCGCCAGCTCGCGTCGACGCTGGGCCTGAAGCTGGACAACCTGCTGAGCGCCGAGCAGAACGGCACCGAGCCGATCTACTACTTCGACGGGAGGCCGTACACCTACGCCGAGGCGACGGAGGACATTAAGGGCATCTGGCAGCAGCTGCACGCGGACGTGTCCGCGGCGAGCTACCCGACCACGTACCTGATCTCGACACCCCGCGGTCGCGAGCTCGACCAGATGTCGATCACCACCTGGATCAAGAACTACGTCCCCGGTGGCATGAAGTCGCGGCTCGGCCAGCTGCTCGACGTGGCCTACAACATCGAGTACGGCGGCGAGTGCTC
>JBDUAP010000055.1:0-10607 GCA_040004585.1 Sporichthyaceae bacterium | reverse complement strand
GGGAGCGTTCCTGAAGTACCGCGAGGACCAGGAGCGGGTCGTCGGACGACTCGCCGAGTGGGCGGCGGCAGGGTGATCTCAGCCGAGGTCGGCGAAGAAGGCCTGCACGTCCGGCGGGACGGCGTCCATGAACGCCCAGCGCTCCGTGACCATGCCGTCCTGCACGTGGACTACCTCCACGACCGGGTAGCTGACTTCGTCACCGTTGGGCTTGCGCAGCCGTGCCGTGACCAGCGAGACCACGTGGTCGTCGTCGGCCAAGACGGTGTGCAGTTCGAGGTCGTTCTCCAAGCCGGCCACCATGCCGAGCCGCGCCTGCACGGCCTCGCGGCCCTGGATCACCTCCGGGCTCCCGGCCTCGTGCCACCTGACGTCGGGCGACACGAGCCCCTTGAGGGTGTCGACGTCCCCTGTCTGGAACGCCTCGTACACCTGCCGTGCCACGGTCTCGTTGGGATGGGTCATCGCACTCGCCGCCTTCCGGTCGGGATCCGTCTCACATTCGGCCCGCGTCCGCAGGCTGTCAAGGTGTGTGCCGCGAGCGGCAGCGGACGATCGACGTCGCGGGCATGACTGCCGACGGGACCAACCTGGACGTAACGTCGACGCTCGTCGGCTTCGCCCGCACGCTCCGGGCCGCGGGTGTGCCCGCCAGCCCCGACCGGGTGCACGCGATGATCACCGCGGTCGACCACCTCGATGTGACGGGGCGGAGCGACGTCTACTGGGCCGGGCGGCTCACCCTGTGCTCGTCACCCGAGGACCTGGACCGCTACGACCGTGCTTTCGCCGCCTACTTCGCCGGCGAGCAGGTTCCGCCGATGCGCCGGGTGGCGCCGATGGAGGTGGTCCGCCCGGTTGCGGTCCCGGGCGGTGACGAGTCGGGATCGGGCAGCTCGCGGGATGAACCCGCCCCGGTCGCCACGGCGAGCCGCACCGAGGTGCTGCGTCACCGCGACCTGGGGGCACTGTCGGCGAGCGAGCGGGAGGCGGTACGACGGCTCATCGCCGCGATCGACCCGGTGGGGGAGTCCCGGCGGTCCCGGCGCTACCGACCGTCCGCCCGCGGCGCGCTGGACACCCGGCGTACGGTCCGGTCCTTGCTCCGGCGCGGCGGCGAGCCGGCACGGCTGGAGCACCGCGCCCGCCGGGTTCGGCCGCGTCGGCTCGTGCTGGTCGTCGACGTCAGCGGGTCGATGCAGCCCTACGCGGAACCGTTGCTGCGGTTCGCGCACGCCGCCGCGCGCCGGCGACCCGCCACCGAGGTGTTCACCATCGGCACCCGGCTGACGCGAGTCTCCCGCGAGATGCGCGGTCGCGACGCGTCGGGCGCGTTGGCGGCGGTGGGCCGGGCGGTGCCCGACTGGAGCGGCGGGACCCGCCTCGGCGAGCTGCTGCAGACGTTCCTCGACCGGTGGGGGCAACGGGGTGTGGCCCGGGGCGCCGTGGTGGTGATCGCCTCGGACGGCTGGGAGCGCGGCGACGCGGCCTTGCTGGGGACGCAGATGGCCCGGCTGCACCGGCTCGCGCACCGGGTGGTGTGGGTCAACCCGCACCTCGGTCAGCCGGGCTACGCACCGATGACGGCCGGGATGCTCGCCGCGCTGCCCCACATCGACGATTTCGTCGACGGCCACTCGCTCGCGGCGCTCGAGCGGCTGGCCGCAGTCATCGGCGGCCGTTGAGCTTGACCGCGAGGTAGACCCCGGCGATCACCGGGCCGAAGAACCCAATGAGGGCGAACAGGACCAGGGGGATAAGGATCAGGCTGGCGTCCATTACGGGGCTCCTGTCTCGGTGACGACCACGGGTGCGTGCTCTTCGACGGGCAGGGGCTGGTCGCTTCCGCTGCTGCGGACGCTCACCAGCCCGATCGCGCCGACGGCGAGCACGATGACGGGGAGCACGGTGAGGATGGTCGCGACCGTCTTCTCGCGATGGGTCCAGCGTGTCGACGCCCACACGAGGACGATCCCGACGATCGGCCCGATGATGGGAACCACGAACGTGCCGAGGGTGAGGGCGAGCACGGCGACAATCTCCACCGCACCCCACGGGCTCGCCGGCACCTGCGGGGCGGCGGTGGGCATCCCGGACACGGGAGCCCCGTCCGGGGACGCCTGCGCCGCCGCAACGATGTCCTCCGGGGTGCCGAGCTCGTCCAGCAGGTTGCGCACGTCGGCGTCCGTCGACTCGGGTGTGAGCCCGGCCTGCAGGTGCCCGCGGATCTCGGCGAGCAGCTCGGCGCGGTCGTGGCTGGGCAGCGACCACGAGGCCTGTTCGAGCCGGCGGAGGTAGTCCTCGGCGAGCAGATGGAGGGTCGTGTTCATGTCGTCCCCTTCGCGAGGATGGTGTCGACGGTGTCCCTGAACCGGGACCACTCGGTGGTGAACTCCTCGAGCGCGCGGCGGCCCTTCGCCGTGATGGCGTAGTACTTGCGGGGTGGTCCGCCGGCGTCGGACTCGCGCCAGGTGCTGGCGAGCCGGCCGTCCTTCTGCAGGCGGGAGAGCAGCGGGTAGAGCGTCCCCTCGCCGGTGACCATGCCGTCGATAGCCCCGAGGCTGCGGACGAGCTCGAAGCCATAGCGCTCCTCACGGAAGAGCAGGCCCAGGACGCAGTATTCGAGGGCACCCCGGCGGAGCTGGCTGAGTACGTCAGCCGCGACTACCACGCTTCACAAGGTACCTTGGCTCCCGAGGTAGGGCAAGGGCCGAACGGATGAAGGCCGTACCGTGGGCGGGTGCAGGACGTCGTGGTCGAGGTCGAGCGCTGGTACGCCGAGGGGCGCCCGTTCGCTCTGGCCACCGTCGTCTCGACCTGGCGGAGCGCACCGCGTCCCGCGGGCGCCGCAATGCTCGTCGCCGCCGACGGTGAGGTGGTCGGGAGCGTCTCGGGTGGCTGCGTCGAAGGCGCCGTCTACGAGCTGGCGCAGGAAGTGCTGGCGGGCGGCGACCCGGTCCTGCAGCGCTACGGGGTGAGTGACGACGATGCCTTCGCCGTCGGGCTGACCTGCGGAGGCATCCTCGACGTGTTCGTCGAGCGGGTCGACGCGACGACGTTCCCTGAGCTGACAGCTGTGCTCGCTTCGCAGGCGCAGCACGAGCCGGTCGCTGTCGCGACGATCGTCGAGGGGCCCGGCCAGCTCGGCGCGCATCTCGTAGCGTGGCGGGACCGGGTGACCGGTTCGCTGGGCACGGCCCGGCTCGACGCCGCGGTCAGCGATGACGTACGCGGGATGCTCGACCACGGAACCACCGCCACCCTGCGCATCGGCCCCGACGGCGAACGGCGGCAGGACGAGTTGACGGTGTTCGTCGCGTCGTTCGCGCCGAGACCGCGAATGCTCGTCTTCGGCGCGATCGACTTCGCCGCCGCGGTCGCCAGGGTCGGGAAGTTTCTCGGCTACCGCGTCACCGTCTGCGACGCGCGCGCGGTGTTCGCCACGCCGAAGCGGTTCCCCGACGCCGACGAGGTGGTCGTGGAGTGGCCACACCGCTTCCTCGAGACCGTCGACGTCGACGCGAGCACCATCATCTGTGTGCTGACGCACGACCCGAAGTTCGACGTCCCGTTGCTGGAGGCCGCGCTGCGGACCGACGCGGCCTACATCGGCGCGATGGGCAGCCGGCGCACGCACGAGGACCGGCTGGCGCGGCTGCGGGACGAGGGCGTCAGTGAGGAGTCTCTGGCGCGGATCGCCTCGCCGATCGGTCTGGACATCGGCGCGAGAACGCCCGAGGAGACGGCGGTGTCGATCGCAGCCGAGATCGTGGCGCTGCGGTGGGGCGGCTCCGGCCGTCGCCTGGGCGACACCGACGGCCCGATCCACCGGTGACCCACGTCGCCGGACTGGTGCTGGCAGCGGGGGAGGGGCGACGCTTCGGCGCGCCCAAGGCCCTTGTCGAGCTCGACGGCGAGCGACTCGTCGACCGCGCGGTGCGCGTGCTCCGCGAGGGAGGGTGTGACCCGGTGTACGTCGTGTCTGGGGCCGTGAACGTCGATGTTCCCGGCGCGACCGCGGTGGTCAACGGACAGTGGCAGACCGGGATGGCCTCTTCGCTGCGGGCCGGTCTGGAAGCTCTGCCCGACGCCGCCGACGCGGTCGTCATCTCCCTCGTCGACCAGCCGGGCATCGGGGCCGATGTCGTCGGCCGACTCGTCCGTCGACTCGACGAGGGTCACCAACTCGTGGTTGCGACGTACGACGGAAATCCCCGCAACCCGGTTGGCGTCGCCCGCCCGCTGTGGCCAGCGGTGTGCGCCGCAGCCGTCGACGACGAAGGGGCGCGCGCGTTCATCCGCGGGCACCCCGATCTGGTCGACGCTGTCGAATGCGCGGACATCGGGGACCCGACCGACATCGACACACCCGCGGACCTCGCGTCGCCCCATCGCGAGGAGACCTAAGGCTCCGCCAGCCGGCCGGGGCGAAGGCGCGGCACGAGGGCGAGCTGCACGGCGCACAGCACGGCCAGGGCGGCGAACGGCCACGAGTAGCCGCCCGTCAGGTCGTGCAGCGCGCCGAAGCCGAACGGTCCCAGCGACGCCACCGAGTAGGAAATCAAGAACACCAGGGCAGACAGCCGGGCGGAGGCCGCAGGTGACGGCGCGTAGTCGACCAGCTTCACCATTCCGAGCGCGAACCCGCCACCTTGCCCGATGCCGACCAGCGCGACCCACAACAGCGGGGCCGCTCCTGGTGCAACGGCCAGCCCGGTCAACCCGACCAGGGCGGAACCGACCGAGGCACCTACCAGCCAACGGCGATCTGCGACCCGGTCAGCAATCGCCGGTGCACCCAGCGCCGTCACCAGCTGCACGATGCTGAAGAGCGCGAGGAGGAGTCCGGCGTCGCGCGCGGACCAGCCTCGTTCCTCGTACGACGGGGAGATCCAGGCCAGCTGGCTGTAGAAGCCGGCTGACTGCAGGGCCATGAAGCTCGCAAGCAGCCAGGCGGTGCGACTGCGCCACGGCAGAACGCCCACCGGCGCGCGCTCGTCCGGGTCCCTGCGGTCGTTGACGGCTCGCAGCACGGGGAGCCAAGCCGCCAGTCCGAGCACGGCGAGCACCGCCCAGAACGCGAGCGAGCGCTGCCACGACCCGAGTGCGTCCGCAAGTGGCACCGCCGCGGCGGCGGCCACGGTCGCGCCGGTCATCATCGCGAAGAGGTAGACCCCGGTGACCAGACCCGGCCGGTTCGCGAAGAACTCCTTGACGATGCCGGGGAGCACCGTTCCGCACAGAGCGATCCCCGCGCCGCCTAGCAGCGTGCCGAGAAACAACAGGGACAGGTGCTCGCCGGCCAGCCGAACCAGCAGCCCGACCAGGAGCGCCACCAAGGCCACCGCGACGGTGGCTTCCCGTCCGATCCGGTGCGCCACACGCTGCGCGACCGGGGCGAAGACGCCCATGCACAGCACGGGCAGGGTCGTCAGCAGGCCGGCCACAGCGCCGCTGAGGCCGAGGTCGGCCCGGATCGTCTGCACCAGGGGAGGCAGCGAGGCGAGCGTTGCCCGCAGGTTCAGGGCGACCAGAAAGATCGCGACGACGAGGAGCCGGCCGCGGACGGGAGCCCGCGTTGCGGAGCGACCGGCGGCGAGGGACGGCATGATCTCGCCATGGTCGCAGGCGAGTGACGCCTGCCGGAGAGGGGCATCCGTGCCGACGTACGACCTGCTGATCACCAACGCCACGGTGCGCGGCCGCGAGCAGCCGTGCACCGTCGCAGTAGCCGCGGGACTCATCGCCGCGATCGATGAAGCCGACGCCGAGGCCGCGACGGTGCTCGACGCCGCGGGGCAGCTACTGTCCCCGTCGTTCGTGGATGCCCATTTGCATCTGGACAAGGTCTACACGTTCGAGCGCGCTGGGGATGCCGTTCTGCGTGAGTACACCGGGGCAGGCATGGGCGGTGCCATGACGTCGATCGAGATGGCGTCCCGCGTCAAGGACGACTACGCCGAGGACGTCATCCTCGACAATGCCCGACGCGCCGTGCTCGACGGTCTGCGCAACGGAGTGACGCACGTGCTCGCGTTCGCCGACACCGACACGGCCGCAGGGCTGGAGGCCGTGCGCGCTTTGATCCGGCTGCGGGACGAGGTCGTCGACACCGTCAGGGTGGACGTCGTGGCGTTCCCGCAGGACGGCCTGCTGCGCGACCCGGGTGCCGAGCAACTGGTGCGGCATGCGATGGATCTCGGCGCCGACGTCGTCGGCGGCATCCCGTGGATCGAGCACGACGACGAGGCTGCCCGTCAGCACGTCGACCGGATGTGCCGATTGGCGGCCGAGCACGGCACCCGGGTCGCGATGCTGACCGACGACGCCGGGGACGACCCCGGTCTGCGGACCACCGAGATGCTCGCCCGCGCCGCGATCGACCACGGGCTTGAGGGCCGGGTGGTGGCCTGCCAGGCCCGGGCCATCGGCAGCTACCCCGAACCGTCATTTCGTCGGCTGCTCGGCCTGGCCCGCGAGGCGGGCATGTCTTTCGTCAGCAACCCGCACACGGGACCGCGGCATCTGCGGGCGTACGACGTGCACGACGCGGGCATCCCGGTGGCCCTGGGGCAGGACGACGTCGAGGACGCCTACTACCCGTTCGGCCGGCACAACCTGCTCGAGGTCGCGTTTCTCGCCGCCCACCTGCTCGGGCCACCGACGCTGCAGCGGATGGACCAGCTGCTCGACATGGTGACGACCGATGCGGCCACCGTGCTCGGCGACGAGGGCCACCGGCTGGACGTTGGTGCGCCGGCTGACCTGGTCGTGCTCGATGGCGCAACGTCCCAGCAGGCGCTGATCCGGCACGCACCGCCGCGCTACGTCATCAGTCGCGGCCGGCTCGTGGCCGAGACAGCGCCGCAGGAGTCCCGCCTGATCGGGTGACCTACGGTGGGAATCATGGATGTCGGCTACCGAAGCGAGATCGGAAACGTCCGCAAGCGCAACGAGGATGCCCTGCTTGTGGAGCCTGAGACCGGCGTCTACGCAGTCGCCGATGGGATGGGCGGCCACCCGGCCGGAGACGTCGCGAGCGCGCTGGTCATCGCCGGGCTCAAGGAGTTCCTGAGCGGGTACGACGGGTTGCACCCGGCGACGACCGTGTCCGAAGCCCTTGAGGAGGCGCACACCGCGGTCCTGGCCGCTGCGCAGGACGAACCAGCTCGACGCGGCATGGGCAGCACCGCGGTCTTGGCCCTCGTCACCGCGGACGAGGCCTGGGTCGGGCACGTGGGGGACAGCCGGTGCTACCTGCTCGGGAGCGGGGAGGCGTTGCGCGCAATAACCGCCGATCACGGCGCGGGTGGCTACCTGACCCAGGCGCTGGGCCTCGAGCGGGGCATCGCGCCGGACGTCGCGCAGGTGCCCCTGTCAGCCGGTGACCGCCTGCTGCTGTGCACCGATGGGCTGACCAACATGGTCGATGACGCCCTGATCTTGGCGATCCTCCGCGAGAACGCAGGGGCGCAGGCCGCCGCCGATGCGCTGACCGCTGCGGCCCTCGCTGCCGGCGGGGTCGATAATGTGACAACCGTCGTCATTGACTGTCATTAGGCGGTTTGCCCGGGGTGGCCGACCCGGAAGTTTGGGTGCATGCTGGTGGCACCGGCTGATTGGCCGGCAATGAGGCGGTAACCATGTCAGCTCAGCCGAAACTCCGTGGTTGACCGGGAGGGCTGGGCAGGGCTGTTGGCTGAGACGGCCGCGGATCGGGCCTCGCAGCCGCTGCGGATTAGTGAACTGTGTGTCGAGTTGCTCGGGGTGACAGGTGCTGGTATCTCCATGGTGACGAAGGCGGGCAATCATGGCGTTGTCTGCTCGACCGACGACGTCTCCGCCCGGATCGAGGACCTCCAGCTCACCCTGGGCGAGGGGCCGTGCATCGACTCGGTTCGCGGTAATGCACCGGTCCTCGTCCCCGACCTGAACTCCCCTCAGGAGATTGCCGTCGACCGGTGGCCCGCCTTCCTGGAGGGCGCTGGCGCAGCCGGGGTGCAGGCAGTGTTCGCCTTCCCGTTGCGCGTCGGCGCCATCACCCTCGGAGCGCTTGACCTTTACCGCGACCAACCGGGGGACCTGGTGGGCGATGGGTTCTCGGCGGCGTTGATGGCCGGTGATGCCGCGGCTCAGGCCTTGCTGTACGTCGACACGGGCAATGGCGAGAAGGGCGGCCCCGAGCTCGACTTCGGATCGAACTACCAGCACCAGGTGCACCAGGCCACCGGCATGGTGCAAGTCCAGATGGCAGTCACCACGGAGGCGGCGTTCCTCATGCTGCGTGCACGCGCGTTCGCGACCGGCCGATCCTTGGTCGACCTCGCGAACGATGTCGTGGCACGTCGCCTGCGCTTCTCGACGGAGGACCTATGAGTAGCGAAAGCATCAGCGGTGGTCTCACGCGGGTAGCCGGCCACCGGGAGAAGACGCTGGCCGAGACGTTTGTCCTGCTGGCTGACACCCTCGTCGCCGACTACGACATCGTCGACCTCCTCGACCAGTTGGTGGCGAGCTGTGTAAACCTGCTTGGTGTGACGGCGGCCGGACTGCTGCTCGACGACCAACGGGGCCACCTCGCCGTCGTCGCCTCGTCGGACGAGAGCACCCGGCTGCTGGAGATCTTCCAGCTGCAGAACAACGAAGGGCCCTGCCTGGACTGCGTCAGACTCGGCACGGCAGTCTCGAGCGACGACCTTGTGAGGGACCGCGACAGGTGGCCATTGTTCGTCCCCGCGGCCGTTGACATCGGCTTCCGGTCGGTCGCAGCAGTGCCCCTGCGGCTGCGCGACCAGACGATCGGCGGGCTGAACATGTTCAACGCACGCCCTGACCCGATACCCGAAGACGACCGCAGGCTCGCCCAGGCATTGGCCGACGTCGCCACCATCGGGATCTTGCAACGCCGCTCGACCCATCGCAGCAGCGCGATGGCTGAGCAGTTGCAGCACGCCCTGAACAGCCGGGTTGCCATCGAACAGGCCAAAGGGGTCCTCGCCGAGCGCGGCAATGTCGACATGGACCACGCCTTCGCCATCCTGCGCCGGCATGCCCGAACGCACAACCTCAAGCTCACGGAGGTCGCGCTTGCCGTCGTACGTGGCGACGTGGACCTCACCGCGGAGACGGGCGGGACACCGTCGGCCTGACCTAACCAAGGGGGCCGAGAGTGCGAACCTGTCGGTTTCCCTGCGGTTGCATGCGACCCTGTGTGATGTAACCCGTCCGGACCGCGTGCGGGGCCCTGCTCGCAGCGGCCTGGCATCGTCGAGGTCCTGCCGATCACCTCGGCCGGGGTCACCTTGATCACCGGTGGGCGAGCGCCGCGCTTTATCGCCGCATCCGACGGCCACGCGCTGCGCTTCGAGCGCCTGGAGGCCGGGCTCGCTGCCGTGTTCACGTTCCCTCTCTGCGACGAGAACGGCCGGCTCGGCGCCCTGGACCTCGACCGCGACAGGCCAGGTGCCCTGGCCGCTCACGACATGGACGCTGCGCAGACGCTGGCGGACGTGGCCACGGCGTACCTACGGAGTACGTCCTGCTCGAGGACAACGAGCGCGCCTTGCGGGCTTCTCTCCGATCTCAAGGACCTCGGCATCTGCCTCGCGCTCGACGACTTCGGGACCGGCTACTCGTCACTGAGCTATCTGCGTCGGCTTCTACTTCGCGCGGCCGATGCCCAGCACGGGATTGCGCACCTGGCTCGGTGCGCAGCCGGCCGGAGCGCTGCACCTGCCACCGGGGGATGCGCGCCGGTCAACCGAGGGCCGGGGCTTTCTGCGCAAGCGCCGCCAGAGCAGCGGGGAAGATCTCGCCGGGCGGGTTGACCAGGCCGGCGCCAACCTGACCCACGCCGGCCACCTTGCCGGCCATCCCGGTGTTGATGTGGGGCAGGATCCCGGTGCGGACGACCTTGGTGACGTCGATACCGGTCGGTGATCCGCGGAAGTCGAGCACCGGGATCTGGTACGCCGGGTTCTCCGCCAGCGTGATCTCGTACATCAGCTGCGTTGCCTCGATCGCGTCGGGCACCTCGCCCCCGACGAACTTCACGATCGCAGGCGCGGCGGCCATGGCGAACCCCCCGATGCCGGCCGTCTCGGTGATGGCCGAGTCGCCGATATCCGGGTTCGCGTCGTCGGGTCCGAACGAACCGAGGTAGAGCCCTTCAGGGGTGTTCGCCGGCCCGGTGAACCACTCGTCGCCGGTGCCGGAGACCTGGATGCCGAAGTCGGTGCCGTTGCGAGCCATCGCGACCACCAGGGTGGAGCCGGGCACGTTGCGCGCCGCGTCAGTCGCCAGCTTGCAGGTCGGCATGCCGAGGTTGAGGAAGAAGTGATCGTTGCCCCCGATGAAACGCGCGGCCTCGGCGACGTCGGAGCTCGGTACGCCCGAGTCGATCAGGTCCGGCAGGATCTCGCGCAGGAACATCAGGGTGCCTGCGCGGTTGCGGTTATGCCCCTCGTCGCCCATCTGCAGCATCTGCACGGCGATCGACTTGATGTCGATCGGGCTGCGTTCCACCCGAGAGCGCACCGCCGTCTGAAGCAACGGCCCGAGCACCGCCGACATCCACCGCAGCCGCTCGATCACCTCCGGGCCGTAAG